>JBCCSR010000094.1:0-10488 GCA_039199865.1 Bacteroidota bacterium | reverse complement strand
TTAAATTGGAAAGACGGGCTCGTAAAGATTGATATGAAACGATTGAGGACGGTGAAAAAGGAGCTGAGCGCTCAAACCATACAATTCATCGACGAGCCCATCAGTTATTCCTCCCAAGGTTCGCGTCGGAAACTGTCAAAAGGTTTTGTGACCTACAAAAAAGGCGATGAAGGTTATGCCGCTCCCAGAAAGCTAACTGACATCCTACGCCAACCAGTAAAAATGGCCAAGTTTGAAGAGCCCGGAAAATACTCTTTAGACACCAAAATGGATTTCAACTTTGCGGATTATGAAAAACCAATTCAAGCAACCGTAAAAGAGGTCACTCCCCTCACTCAATACAATTACAACCAAGCCCCTTTCGATCGAGATCAATTCAAATACGTTGAAATCGAGATCATTTTGCCCAGTCAGCGCAAACTCATTATCGGCAATTTACCCCTGAATTTGCTGGTACAACAAGAAGATTACTCGATCCACGGCTTTGGAGTAGGCATCCTTTCTGCCGGAGGCTTTGCCGAACGTCGAAAGTTTTTGATCGAGCGAGGCTATCATCCAAGTTTTGCTTACCTGGCCGAAGATGGCGATCGAGGTTTGGTCGCACTAAACTCTCATAATGAAGGCTTGGAGCAAATCTTTATCCGCAGTTTTCCCAAAGCAGAAACGCCCCATTGGGACATTACCTTTACCTCTTACGAAAGAATTACGGACATCGTCAAATACCGCATTCCAATTCCAGCAGAATTGAGAGCGGAACAATTAGGACATTCAGAAAACTATATCACGCCTGTTTATTTCTCCTATCGAGATGACAATATCCGTTAGTCCGGACCAATAGAACAGTCCATTTTTAATCCATTACTTAAAAACCAGACTAAAGAAAAATAACCATGGTTAATATCATTAAAAACACAAATGGGAAATCGCCATTACACAATAAACCGGAGCCAAAATCAAAAAAATGGCGATGGGCCTTAGGAACAATTGCTTTTCTGATCATTGGAACGGGAATCTTTCATTCCATTGTCATGTATAAAGTCAACCAAGTCGTTAATGTAGAAGCAAAATTCGGAGATGAACTAGAAGGAGCGAATGAAGAGGTGATTTATGCAAATAAACAACAACACAAAATGACGCCTTTGGATGAGCGGAATTTTGCCAAGTTGGCTCCTCCATCTCCATTTAAAGAAATCCAAGCTTTTGACGATGATGCCAAAAGCTGGGGCACCTTTGCTGGGCAGTATGCTTCGGTGGGCCTCCTGATTTTTGATGCCAATGGCGATGATCGAATGGATGCTTACTTTTTGAATCCCGGCGACAATTGGGTCCATCCAACCGATAAAAAAGGCGTCTTGATGGACGAACCACGCTTGCAACACAATGCCCTATTCCTCAACATGGGGAATGATGAAGTGGGCAATCCCATTTTTAAAGAAATCGACGAATTGGCGCAAGCCAACAATACTTTTGTCAAGGAAGAATTGTTGGTTGAAAATTATCTATTTCCAAGAAATAGTACCGGAGATTCTTTCGAGCGCCGTGGCCGAAATTCCCAAACGGCCATCTCGGTTGATTTGAATGCCGATGGCTTGAAAGACTTGATCGTGGGTAGTGGCCTGGAAGGAATGGTTTGGTCTTCGCCGGAAACACAAAGAATTTTGGGACAGTTTGTCCGCCCCGTTGGACGTCAAGCCAATAATGTAAAAACACCAATGAGGAGTCAAGGCCTTGGCTTTATCAAAGATTATGTACCCAGAGACAATACGCATGACAAACATGCCTCCTCGCGCGGCGAAGAATTCATTGGTTCCAACTCTGTTTTTCTCAATCTTGGCGATAAAGATCAGGATGGAATTCCAGAGTGGAAAGACATTACGGATGCCTCTGGTTTAGGCGGTCAAAGAAACACCTTTTCCATTCTTGCCTTTGATTTTGATTTGGATGGAGATCTCGACATTTTCGAGGGCAATACCATGGATGAAGATTATTGGCCTGGAGGGTCAAGAGCGAATGCGGGTGGAGCCAATCAGTTTTATGTCAATCAATTGATGGAAACTGGAGAATTGACTTTTGTAGAAAAGTCCAAAGCATTTAATGTAGATGGGGTCTATGATGAAGACAATCCAATGGACAATTATTACCGCCTAAAAAGATGGCCCTTGCTGCCCAAAGAATACTCCTTGGCTTTTATGAATTTCGAACCTTACCATCCCGAATGGTTGAATATCAATGGGCAAGAATCGGAGCACGGACAGATTTCTTGGTCTTCCGTCACTCAAGATGTCAATCACGATGGTTATGCCGACATTTGGGTGGCCAATGATTTGGGCTGGTTGCGTTTGTACATCAACGACAAAGGCAAGGGATTCGTCAGCCCAGAAAAATATGCTCGCTCTGATAAAACGGGCTATTGGATGAGTTTCTCTCCGGCCGATTTCAATGGCGATTTGAAAGAAGATCTCTTTGCCGGAAACTTGGGCGGTTCTTCCATGAACTTTGCTTTTTCCTACCCAGATGCCAATATGATTCTCAATCCGGTAATGACGGTTGGCACCATGGCCCAACAATACTTTGCCGATCGCCACCGAGCGATGCATGCCATTGTCGACGGTAGAGATTTCACCAATGAATTGACGACTCAGGTCAAGCATTCCAAGATTCTCCCTCCCGATGCTTCGCTGCCCAATAATGTCCGCCCCTTCGTTCCTGGTGGCAAGCAAGTACCTTACGAAGTCAATAGCCTGGACCCCTACGAATTTTCTTGGGGATCCACCACTATCGATGTTCAAAATGATGGCAAAGAAGATTTGTATTGGATCGGTTGTCTCTACGGCTCTGGTGGTGGTATTTTCCCCATCATGGGGACTGGCCCCGGACGCTTATTGGTCAATGCAACTGAGAAAGGAGAAGCGGTGAATTTTGTTGACTTAACTGCCGAGTACAATGTGTTTAACATCCTTGAGCTCAATTATGACAAGCTCGAAACGGAAGGATACATTTACCGAAAGTCTCCCACCAAAAACTGGGGAAAGCGAAGCATGGTTTACAGTTATGATCGAGATGTATGGGGCTTGCAAGGACCGGATGTACTACAAAAAGTCTCCAACGCATCGATGATCCAGTTGGCCGAAGAAGGCCGCTCTGCTGTCGCTGCCGACATCAACAATGATGGATTTCAAGACATCATTATCCGCAATATCGGCGGCTATGATTCTCGTAAATCCACTGCCGTTAATCTCAAAGCGAAGATCGATGGAAAAATTCGCGTATTGCCTTCGCATGATGCCAATTTCCCAACTCCCACCAATTTTGAACCCGGTGATTCGCGGGTCTTTATCAATACACACACGGGAAGTAACTATCTAAAAGTCAAATTATTTGACGACACCGAAGGTTCTTTGAATCGAAACGCCATTGGCGCAAAAGTAACAATTAACGATGAGCTTTTACGGGTGTCTCGCTGTGGCGGTGGAGGTTTTCTTTCCAATTACGAAGGCCCTTTACATTTCGGATTGGCAGATAAAAGAGCGGTTAAAATCAGCATTCAATGGCCAGATAAAAACCAAACGGTAGAAGAATATGAACTCGATAATTTGTCGAATGGAACCATTTCCATTAGTAAACAGCAGGGCGTCATCAAATGGGAACCAAATGAAAATTACAAAACAAAAACCATTGCCCAAAAGTGATTGTACGTACTAGCTACAGAGATGCTCAGCACCGATCAAGGGAAGTCAAGCCCCATACTCGGGAATATTCAACTCAAAAATTTAACTCATGAAAAATAACCATGGAATAGCTATTGTGGGTATTGATTGTCGCTATCCCGGTGCGGATAATGTCACCCAATATTGGGAAAATATTTTATCGCTGCGTCAACAATTTCGCCGCGTACCCGACAAGCGACTCAACCTCAATTATTATGCTTCCAAAGACCGTAGTCAAGTAGACTATACGTATTTGAAAAAAGCATCTGTCCTTTCGAATTACCATTTCGATCGAGTAAAATACCGCGTTTCAAAATCGACTTTTGAACAAACCGATATGGCCCACTGGATTGCACTTGACGTTGCTGCTGGGGCTTTAAAAGATGCCGGTTTTGAAAATGGAGAAGGACTAGATAAAAAACGAGTCGGAGTCGTACTGGGCAATTCGCTCAACGGAGAATTCACTCGTGCTAGTGTCTTACGCCTTCGCTGGCCCTATATTTTTAAAGTCATGGAATCGACCTTGGACAGTATGAATTACGATCCAAAAGAGATTGCCAAGATTTTGTCAAGTACCGAGAAAGTATTCAAAGCTCCCTTTCCCGAGCCCGATGCCGATACGCTAGCAGGTGGATTGAGCAATACGATTGCGGGAAGAATTTGCAATTACTTCGATTTCAACGGTGGTGGATTTACCATTGACGGGGCCTGCTCCTCTTCCCTACTCGCTTTTTCTAGCGGCTGCAACTCCATTGTCAATGGCGATCTAGATGTGGCCATTGTCGGTGGTGTGGACGTAAGTATTGATCCTTTCGAAATCATCGGCTTTAGCCGAAATGGCGCTTTGGCCGAACATGAAATGGAAGTCTACAGTGCCAAGTCACAAGGGTTTTGGCCAGGAGAAGGTTGCGGTATTGTCGTATTAATGAGCGAGGCAGAAGCACTGGACAAGGGCCTGAATATTTATGGTGTAATTAGAGGCTGGGGCATTTCTTCGGATGGAAAAGGAGGTGTTACGCGTCCCAAACCGGAAACCCAATTAATGGCCATGGAACGAGCCTATGCACGCGCCGGATATAGCGCAGATACCGTGGCTTTATTTGAAGGCCATGGTACCGGAACACCGTTAGGCGATAAGGTCGAATTGACAGCTTTAGTCCGTGTTTTGCGCAACAGCAATAAAAAGAATACCCCCGCAGTATTGGGTTCTGTCAAACATTTAATTGGGCATACAAAAGCAGCCGCCGGGGTAGCGGGAGTGCTCAAGGCTTGCCTGGCTTTGAAACACGGCATTGCTCCTGCCTCCCGTCTCAGCAGTCCTATTCATACCATTTTGAAAGAAAATGAATCGCTCATCAAATTGGGCCGGCAACCAGAATTGTGGTCAGGAAATACGCCCATGCGGGCTTCTGTTTCTTCAATGGGTTTCGGTGGAATCAACGTTCACCTTACGATGGAAGAAGGCAGCAATGCTCGGAAAGCCAAACGAATGCCCAGCAAGGTCAAACAGTTGGCCAATTCCACTCGCGATTGTGAAGTATTTCCGATCGTTGCGAGTAGCAAAGAAAAGTTATTACAAAAAGTAGAACGCTTGAGCATTTTAGCAAGAGATATTTCCCGTTCTGAGTTTATCGATTTATCAGCGACCCTGACTGCCCTGCCTCCTCAAACTGGCATTTGGAAGGCAAGCATCGTAGCCAAACATCCTGATGACTTATTGACCAATCTAACGACGTTGAAAACGGCTATTGAAAATGGTGAAACCAAATTGTTTGACGTCGACCATGGACTGTTCTTCAACGCAACGGACAAGAGAGCCAAAATCGCTTTTCTGTTTCCGGGACAAGGCTCACCGACTTATCCCAATTGTGGTGCTTTTGCCCCAATTTGTAAAGCCATTTCCCCCTTGCCCGCACAAAGAGTAGCCCTAAATGGATCCATTGCAGACACCTCAATTGCTCAACCCATCATTGTACAAAATACTTTACAAACGGTTGACTTATTGGAACATTATGGACTTGAAGCTGACTGTGGAATTGGACATAGTTTGGGAGAAATTGCCGCTTTGGCTTGGGCCAATGTGATGAACGATAGACAGGCCATTGAATTGGCAAATGTACGTGGAAAAGCAATGTCTGAATACGGTGAAGCTGGTGGAGCAATGCTGGCGCTCAAATGTGATGAGGCCGTATTACAACAATTAATTAGCGAAAACGAAGTGAATGTAACGGGATACAATGGTATTGGCAATTACGTCGTTGGAGGCGCTGTAAATGAAATCAATGAAGTACAACAGAAGGCTTTTGAACAGGAGATCAAAAACGTAAAACTGCGCGTTTCTCATGCCTTCCACACTCCAATGATGAAAGCAGCTGCTAGTGAATTTCTCCAAGTCATCAAAGACTGGAATTTTGCGAAAGCAGACAAAAAAATCATTTCAACCGTTACTGGTCTGCCATTGGAAGAGGGAACAGACCTGGTGAATCATTTGTATACACAAATTGAGCAACCCGTATTGTTCTCTCAAGCCATTGAGCAGACGACCGCAAACATTGATCTCTTTGTTGAAGTGGGCCCTGGTCATACGTTGAGTAAAACCTTGAGCACTTACAAAAACATAGATGTTGCCGCAGTGGATTTTGGTTCCGCTTCAATCAGAGGCTTCTTGAATGTCCTCTCTGCCGCCTTCGTTACTGGACACGAAATTCAATTTGAAGAATTGTCTACCAATCGATTTTATCGAAACTTTGATTTTGAGCAGTGGGAGCTCGACGTTTTGGTCAATCCCTGTGAAAAGATCAAACACGATAGCAGCATGATTCACAGTATTATCGCAGCCCAGTCCAAAGCGGCAAAAGCAGATGCGACGCCGAATGGTCAGCCTCGTAAGGCCGTGGTTCAAGAAGATTCCAAAGAAGGGGTCCTACACTACTTCAAAAATTTGATTAGCGAAAAAACAGAGATTCCCGTAGACGTAATCGGTGATAACGATCACATTATGTCAGAACTGCACTTGAATTCTTTGGCCATTACCGAAATCATTTCCCTACTCACCAAAGCTTTTAATAAAAGCCATAAAGTCTTTTCTGCGGCATCCATTATGGCCAATGCCGATGGAACAATCAGTGAACTAAGTACGCTGATTTTTAATGGAACAAGTGGAAGCAATGTCAAAGTAGAAAAGGGAAAAGTAGCGTTTGAGCAGGTGGCCAACTGGGCACATATTTTCCGACGCAAAGCAGTATTGAAAAAAGCAAGTCGAGTAAAAATTGACAAGGGAATAGGCAAAATTCAGGTACATGGTCCATCTCCACTCAGCAATCAATGGACCACAACATTAGCGGAGGCCCAGTTGAGTTTGGGGGATGGAGGCATCTTTGTATACCACTCGGAAAACGCCGCGGCTAAGTTACATGAGTTTGTCGATTTTCTCAATCAACCCGAGATCCGACAGGGCGCTTTTGTTGCCTTGGTTAATCTACAGTCTGATCAAACCGATGGGGATCTACGCCCCATTCTCCGAACTTTTCAACAAGAAATGCCCGGCATCAATACAATGAGCCTGAGTTTGGATAAAAATTTGGAGCAGCCGCTCGACTCCTTGATCAATGAGCTCAAAGTAGCAACGAGTTATCGAGAAGTGGTTTACACTGCAGCTGGTGAAAGAAGGGAATCAGAATGCGAAGTTTTCTTTCCCCAGGCCGCAAAAATTCAAGAAAGTTTACGAGAGGGCGAAGTCCTCTTAGCTACTGGTGGTGGAAAGGGAATCACCTTTGCTTCCATTTTTGCTCTAGCAGAAAAAACGAAAGTCAAATTGGCTATTTTGGGGCGCTCCCAACGAGAACAAAGTGAAGAATTAAGCGCCAACCTAAAACGATTAGACGAGGCTGGAATTGACTATCGATACTATGCGGCAGATGTTTGTTGCAGCGAAAGCATCCAAAAGACGATCGCACAAATCACAGCCGACTTGGGTCCCGTTCGTACGATCATTCATGGAGCAGGGATTAACCGTCCCCAACCCCTGCACGCATTAAGTCCCGAAGATTTTGACCGTACCGCAAAAGTAAAAGTAGATGGCCTGGGTAATGTACTGAATGCGCTACCTCCTGGAAGTTTGCAACTTTTGATTGGCTATGGCTCAATTATCGCCGAAAGCGGAATGCATGGCAATGCCGATTACGCCTGGGCCAATGATCAAATGGGGCATTACATCGAACGGTTTGCACGTGAGCAGACACAGTGTCGTTGCTTGACGCTTGAATGGTCCATTTGGGATGAAACCGGGATGGGGGTAAGCTTGAACAGCATTGATCAATTGAAAGAGAAAGGAGTTTGGCCCATTTCTGTTAAGCGTGGAGTAGCCATTTTAGAGCAGTTAATTGCAGATCAAAGTTGTGCAGGACGCTACATCATCTCTGGTCGTTTTGGAAATATTCCAACGCTAAAATACATCAAACATCGCTTGCCGATTGGTCGGTTTATTGGAAAAATCAAAAACCATATCCCACAGGTCGAAGTGGTTTCCGAAGTCAATGTCAACCTCAATGATGATGTTTACTTGACCAACCACGTTTTCCAAAACCAATATGTTTTTCCAACAGTAATGATCTTGGAGGGCATTGCGCAGGTCTGTAGTGTATTGGCCCAAGGGAAAGCCCAATGGACTTTTGATCATCTACAAATCCACAAATCCATTTTTATTCCAAAACAAGCGTCGAATATTGTTCGGTTTATCGTGACGAGAATCGGCCTGAATGAATTTAAGGCCGTGGTACAAAGTGAAGATTCTAATTTTGCTGTCAATTGTTTTGAAACCATCGTCAATTTCAGTACACAATCAGAACTGACTTTAAATATGGACGATTGCTTGGATCAAAGCCAACTCAATTTTAATGTAGAAGAAAAATTTTATGACGATTTATTGTTCCATCATGGACCCTTTCGTCGCATCAAATCCTTCTTAAAAATTAAGGCGCTGGAATCACTCGCAGAAGCAGAGTCTAGCTTATCGGACAAATGGTTTGGCCCCTACATTTCCGAGAATTATCTACTGGGTGATCCGGGCTTAAATGATGCGGCGATTCACTGTCATCAAGCTTGTCGCCCCGGTGGGAATCTCTTGCCCATTGCGGCCCGACAAATTTCGATCAACAACGAAGTTACAGAAGGCCCTTTTTACATCAAAACCAAAGAGACGCGAGAAATTGAAAGCGACACTTACATCGATGTTTACGTGGTCAATCGAAAAGGAGAAGTCAAGGAATATTGGAAGGATCTGGTTTTGACGAAAGTCAGCGGAACGGAATTTAAAGGACAATGGGATCCACATCTCTTGGTGGCTCATATTGAGTATGCTTTGATGAAATTGTCGAACTCTCGCAATGTGACGTTACCCTTAGACCAATGCATGAATTTAATTGGCTCAATCGAATCGGAAGAGCATTGTGATAATTTTGAATTGAATGGTTATTCCATTTCAATCAAAAAACGCGCCTTAACCCCAAAGAAAAAGTTTGCATCGACCAAACACCTCACCGAAGGATACAAGCAATTGAATTTACCGTTAGACATCGCCAATGTAGCGGCACCCGCGATGCTGCAAATTTCTCAGCTTCGCTACAAAGAATCAAAAGTAAAATAGAAAATAGTGACTTAGTAGTTTTACTCGTAACATTTTGTGGTCAAGTGATTTAAGCCAGCTTTTTTAAGCTAAAAATCATCATCGATTCCTATTGACCACAATTTGTTGCTTTTTGAAGCAAGAGTAGAACCGATGCTCCAGATACTAGACGATGAGTTTTAGATTTTTCACCATGTACGATCTATCAATTGCTATAAGATTCAGTAAAAATCTAAACTCGAAAGTAACCTAAATTATAAAACATATTAAATCAATGAATTATGCCAATAGTTAAGGCCCCGGAAGGTACCTTTTTTGAATACCGGTTCATCACTACGTTTGAAGAAACCAATCTGGTAGGAAACATCTACTTTGCCAACTATGTGTTATGGCAAGGCAAATGCCGCGAAATGTTTTTACAGGAGTACTGTCCAGATGTCATTGATGCCATCGGCAATGGCTTGGCTTTAATCACGCTCGACCTGAGTGCCCAATATGTTTCTCAGTTACACGCTTTTGACCAGGTGGTCATGCGGATGTCACTTGAAGCGCAAAGCGAAAGCCGTTTGTTGATGAGCTTTGAATATTACAAAGAAGAGATCAACGAAACGCTAACGCTGGTTTGTAAAGGGACGCAAGCGACCGCTGCCATGCGAGAACAAAACGGAAAAATGATTCCCGTACATTATCCAGATTCCATGCTAGAAGTCTTCGAAGAATATGAAATATTTGTTTAGCTTGAAAAAACACCAGTGAAATGTTACACAAGATTTTTTTAACCATGCACTTAGTGGCCAGTCTGGTTTGGGTGGGGGCCGTTTTTATGGGATCTTTTATCGACTGGCCCACCGCTAAAGAAACGGTGAGAAGTGGCGAATTCCCCTTCCGATTTATGATTGGCCAAGGACGCCGCGTTTTTTACAGCGTTTACTTCGGCATCTTTATCCTGTGGTTTTCGGGGATTGGATTAATGATTGTCAATCCTCCTTCGGGAAGTCGAGCCGTTGCCATGCTCTCCGTCAAGATTTTTGCGCTCTTTCTCATGACGGCATTCACCATGTGGGGCACGTTCAAAACTTGGCCCAACCTACAACTGGCCACTCATGAAGAAGCGTTCAAACATTACAAGTTCTATATGTACCGTGCCAAAGCCGTTTT
>JBCCSR010000093.1:0-10524 GCA_039199865.1 Bacteroidota bacterium | reverse complement strand
GTTTGTGACTCGATTTGAGGCGGCTTCCTATCTGAACATACATAATTAATTTCACAAACCCATCACCTGCCATTTATCTACTTCAAAGCCCCTTTTAAAGCGCTCACGATCAGGTAAATGGATCAAACAGGTGGCAAATTTTTGGCTTTAAGCAATTGTGAGAAATCTCATTCCACATTTCATCGCAGAACAGTACCAACAATCGAATTTTGTTGGTCGGTTTAAGGCTTATACCATGTTTATCGACTTGTCGGGATTTACTCCTCTAACCGAAACCCTAATGCGTCAGGGAAACGAAGGGGCCGAACAGTTATCCAGAAGTCTCAATGGCATTTTCGAACCTATGGTTCGATTGGTCTACAGCCAAAAAGGCTTTATTCCTTATTTCGCCGGTGATGCTTTTACCGCCATCTTTCCCACTGAAGATACAGAAGTCACGCCAGCTTCCCTAATCGATACGGCCGAGCAACTGCGCTATCTCTTCACCAAAGAAGGCTTGAAAAAAACACGTTTTGGAGATTTCCAAATTGGCATCAAAATCGGCCTTTCCATCGGTTTGGTAGAATGGGGAATCGTCGGTGATCAACACAAGACATTTTACTTCCGAGGTCCAGGCATCGACAATTGTGCTCAGAGCGAGCATCAAGCCAAAGGACAGGAAATTATTATTGACCAACATCTTTACCAACATCTTGAAAAAGGCGCCTATCCCTTGGAAGAAATGCCACAGCAGTTTTATAAGTTGGTCCACACCCCATCCGCAAGTTGGAAAAAACCCAAACACCAAAAACGCAAAAATCTACCAATCAAAACCCTCAATCAGTTTTTACCCAAGTTGGTGGTCAAATTCAACGAGATTGGTGAATTCCGACGGGTCATTTCCATTTTTATTTCTTTCCGTGGAATTGAAAGCCACCAAGCGCTCGACCAGTTTTCCAGCATTGTACTACGGCAACTCAATAGCTTTTCGGGCTATTTTAAGGAAGTGGACTTTGGCGACAAGGGAGGAGTAATGTTGGGCTTTTTCGGCGCTCCAGTTTCTTTTGAGAACAATGTCGAACGAGCACTCGAGTTTGTCACTGCGATCCAAGAGGAGCTAAAACCCATTCAGGATAAGAGCGATTTGCAATTCCGGATTGGCATCACCTCCGGATTGGCCTACACGGGCATTGTAGGAGGGATCGAACGCTGTCAATATGCCGCAGTTGGCAATCGAGTCAATATTGCTGCTCGACTCATGATCAAAGCACAATGGGGAGAAGTATGGGTAGATGAAGAAATTCAAAAAAACCAACAATTCAAATTTAGACATCAGGGCGATATTCAATACAAAGGCATCGAAAGCAATATTCCAACCTATCAGTTGATTGGACGAAATGTCGACGAAAGGGCAGGCTACAGTGGACAAATGATTGGACGAGAAAAGGATCTCGAACAGCTATTGAATTTCATCGAGCCAACTCTTGTCCAGCAATACAGTGGGATGGCCTATATTTTTGGAGAGGCAGGTATCGGCAAAAGTCGTTTGTCCTACGAACTGAAAAAACAATTGAAAACCAACACAGAGCTCTACTGGATTGTTTGTCAGGCCGACCAAATTTTGCAAAAGCCATTCAATCCCTTTGTTTATGCCCTAAAAAACTTTTTTGAGCAGTCTCCAGAAAATAGTGTGATCGATAATGAAGATCATTTTGAAAAACATTACAGTCAACTGGTCGCAGATAGCCTCAAGATTGAGCACCGCAAAGGCGAAGTAGTTCGAAAAGAGCTGATTCGAACCAAGTCCATCCTGGCTGCCCAAATCGGTATCACCTATCCCAATTCCCTTTGGGAGCAACTCGATGCCAAGGGACGCTACTTGAATACCCTGGATGCCTTATCCAATTTTTTCATCTGTATCTCACTGATCCATCCCTTGGTCATCGAATTGGAGGATGGCCACTGGTACGATACCAGTTCGATTGAGTTTTTGAATAATTTTGTTCGGGAATTGCGAGAGTATCCGATCTTCGTACTGGTGACTTCTCGCTATACGGACGATGGTTCCAAGCCCTATTTACTTTCCGATGAAGCATTGGGTAAAAATCAGGTCAAAAAAATGGAACTGGACCTCAATATTCTGCATCCCAAGGCCTTGCAGCAATTTGCCGAAATTCAACTGAACGGAAGAATCAATCCTACCTTTTCCGAACTGCTCGCCAGAACGACCAATGGCAATCCATTTTACTTAGAACAAATCATCGAATACTTTTCGGAAAGTAATTTATTGCGCAATATCAATGGGGAATGGGACATTAAAGATACTAATATTCGCGTCTCAAGTTCCATCAATTCCATCCTGATGGCCCGCATTGACCGACTTTCCAAATTGGTAAAAGAGACAGTAAAAGCTGCAGCTGTCATCGGAAGAGAATTTGAAATTCCTGTACTCAGTGAGGTCATGAAAGTCAATGAAGACTTTATCCAACGCAATGGGAATGTTTTCAATGTACTCAAAGAGCAAGTTCATGCGGCCGAACAGGGCCAAATCTGGCGTTCAATGAACGAATTGCGCTATATTTTCAAACACTCCTTGCTGAGAGAGGCCGTGTATGATATGCAACTCACAACCCGCTTGCGAGAATTGCACCAACTCATTGCCACGGCCATTGAAAAATTGTATCCGGAGAGCATTGAGGAACGCTACGTCGACCTGGCCTTTCACTATGGTCAAGCAGAGGTCGAGGACAAAACCAATGAATACCTGGAAAAAGCGGCAGATTTTGCCAAGCAGAGTTTCCAAAACAATCAGGCACTAGATTTTTACGATAAGCTGCTACACAATCTGGAAAAAAATGGAACACTCATCGAACAGGTCAAAGTGTTGCTCAAAAAGGGCAGCGTAATGGAGTTGATTGGGGAGTGGGATGCCTGTGAAGCGGTTTATGAACGTGCCCTTGGCCTAGCACGAGAGATAAAAGATGAAAAATTCCAGGGCAGAGCTAGTCTAAACCTAGGTCGCCTGCTCATGCTGCGTGGCAACTATCGATTTGCCAAACGACATATGGAATTGGCCCTTACCTACTTCCAGCGGCTTGACGATGAGGAAGGCATTTATCAGACCTTTGGCAATCTTGGAAATCTGTTTTTCCGACAAGGACATTACGAAGAAGCCACCGCTTATTTTACGCGAAGCATGCAACTGAGCAAAAACTTGGCCTACAATTTCACCAATGCTCAAATTGCAGCCAACCTTGGCCTTACCTTTATGAATCTAGGAAAATACGAACAAGGAATCCAACACCAAAGAGCAGAGCTTGAGATGTGTGAAGAACAGGGGGACAAACGAGGAATGGCTTCGCTCTACACCAACCTAGGTATCGTTTACTACGAAAAAGGGGATTACGACAATGCCCTGGATTGTTACGAAAAAGGACTCATGCTCAGCGAAGAGCTGGGCAACAAATTGCTGACCTCCATTGCCATTGGTTGCATTGGAAGTGTCTACCAAAAAAAGGGGAATTTTGAGACAGCAATGGAAAATTATATCCGAGATTTGGAACTTTGTGAGCAATTAGGCGATAAACAAGGGACTGCAATTGCTTTTGGCCTGATTGGAGAGCTGCGAAGCGAGGAAGGCGAGTTTGATGTGGCCTTACAATATCTGGAAAAAACCTTGGAATTGTGTGAGGAACTCGGATATCAAAAGGGCATCGCCAAAGCAGTCAATAATTTGGGAGACATCGCCGCCCATCGAAAAAATTATGAGGATGCCATCGATTATTATCAAAGAGCCATCGATATCTCCAGAAAAATCAATAATAAATTGGTTTTGGGCTATAGCTTAGTCGAACAAGGCGCCGTTTACAACATGCGCGGAGATTACAAACAAGCCTATGCCTTACACCTGGAAGTACTCGATATTGCCCAACAACTTGGCAATCCAGATTTACTTTTTGAGGCACAAATTTTCAAAGCCAACGTCTTGTTCAATGCTCAAGAAGTTGAAAAGGCAAAAATGATTCTTCAACAATTGTTAGAAGAAACCCAAGAGGAAAGCAATTTGGCCGATATTCATTACGAATGGCAGAAAATGATGCCAGATGAAATTAATCACCGGCAAAAAGCGTTTGAGCTGTACCAAAAACTGTACACAACCATCCCGAAGTTTTCGTTTAAAACGAGAATGATGGACTTGGATGCAAAGAACCCCAATAAAGAAACCGGAAACGACCGTACCGTTCATTGAGGAGCAATCGACAGTACGGGAACGCCGGGTGGTAACGAAAACGCAGCAATCAGCCGCTCATCTTATCCACTGAAAAATGTCAAATGTATGAAACGGTTCAGTTTAGTAGTGCTTTTTTTAAGTCTTGCTGGTTTGGGACAAACCATTGTTGCCCAAGATACCTCTCCGGCTTCTCAATCAGCCATTGGAGATGCCGCGAGTAAATTTAAACTTCCTTATCAACTCACTCAACCCGATGCCACCTTCGAACTCCCTCCGATTCTAGTAGAAATATCGGGCCTAAGTTTATCTGATTGTAGCCAACGACTCTGTGCCATTCAGGATGAAAATGGGATCGTTTTCCGTATCAACAAAACGGACGGAACCGTAGAAGAAAGGTTTGAATTTTGGAAAAATGGCGACTACGAAGGAATCGAAATGGTTGGAGATCGCATCTATGTCGTCAAAAGTACTGGAACTGTTTATGAAATCATCAATTGGGGAACTGCTCAGCAATCTGTCAACAAATTCAATACTTTCCTAAAAAAAGAGAATGATGTAGAAGGATTGGCTTACGACGCCAAAAATCACGCTCTACTAATCGCCTGCAAGGGAATACCCGCAACGGGAGAGTCTTTTGAGGTGGCCCGACTAAAGAAAGTCATTTACAGTTTTGACCTCAACAAAAAAGAGTTGGATTTTACGCCCCGCTTTGAAATCAGCCTCACCGATATCCACAGCTTTCTCAACACTTGTCCATTAGAAAAAAATATTGAAAAACTCATTTCCTTTTTCAAGCCCGATCAAAATCTAACTTTCAGCCCATCGGCCTTGGCCATCCATCCGATTAGTGGCAATATTTATATCCTTTCTTCCTCCAAAAAGATCATTATTGTGCTCAACGCCCGGGGAGAAATCATTCACATCGATCGGCTCGATAAAAAAATTCATCGACAGCCTGAAGGATTGGCTTTTGATAAAGATGGTACTTTGTATCTATCCAATGAAGGAAAAAAGGGAAAAGCCTGTATTCATCGCTTTGCGTTCCACCAGTAAGTCTTTACCGCGCAAAAAAACCAAGAATTGTTTATTTTTGCGGGTATATTTGGATACTTTACCAATCTATTTCTCTATTCAAATTGTTTAACAATTAGAACCATCAAAAAATAACATGAGTATCGTCGAAATGAAAGTTCCCGTAATTGGGGAATCAGTAACAGAAGTCACGCTTTCCCAATGGCTAAAAAGCAATGGAGATTACGTTGCCCTAGATGAAATGATTTGTGAATTCGAATCTGATAAAGCTACCCTAGAATTTCCGGCAGAAGCCGCAGGAAAACTCATTTGGGTGGCGGAGGAAGGCGACGACTTAGAAATTGGGGCCCTAGTTGCCAAAATTGATACGAGTGTTAGTGCGGGTGCGGAAGAAAAGCCCAGCCCTAAAGAGGCTAGTCCTGCTGTCAAAGAAGAACCCGCGGTGGCTGCTGCCGTCCCAAGCAATGGTACGGCCTCCCACGCTACGGGACATCCCTCCCCCGCAGCGGCCAAACTCATGAAAGAAAATGATTTGAGTGGGACTGATGTCAAGGGGACGGGAAAAGATGGTCGAATTACCAAAGAAGACGTACAAAAAGCCATTGAGGCCAAAAAGTCAGTACCCGCGACTCCCCAAACCACTACTCCTGAAGAGGCTAGCCCGCAGCCCGTCGCTCCTGCTCCTCCGAGTAATACTTTTAGCCGGGAAACCAGCCGAAAGAA
The DNA here is from genome assembly GCA_039199865.1 of Bacteroidota bacterium. GTDB lineage: Bacteria > Bacteroidota > Bacteroidia > Chitinophagales > Saprospiraceae > JALZUU01. The sequence goes on along the minus strand of JBCCSR010000093.1, from coordinate 4,559 downwards.
AATGAGCCGAATGCGCCGTACCATTGCCAAACGATTGGTTAGCGCTAAAAACGGTACAGCCATGTTGACCACTTTCAACGAGGTGGATCTTTCACAAATCATGGCCTTGCGCAAAAAATATCAAGAAGATTTTGTGGCCAAATACGAGATTAAGCTAGGCTTTATGTCCTTATTCGCCAAGGCTTGTGCAAAAGTTTTGATGGAAATGCCTGATGTCAACGCAAGAATTGATGACAATGAAATCGTTTATCACGATTATGCCGATATCTCTATTGCCATTTCTACGCCCAATGGGCTAGTCGTCCCACCTGTTCATAACGTAGAATCTCTACAATTCCACGAGATCGAATTCAAAATCAAGGAATTGGCGACAAAAGCCCGTGCGGGGAAACTCACCCTCCAGGAAATGACCGGAGGAACCTTCACCATCACCAATGGTGGTGTTTTCGGTTCAATGATGAGTACACCGATCTTGAATGAGCCGCAGTCGGCTATCCTCGGGATGCACACCATCCAGCAACGTCCAATTGCGGTAAATGGAGAGGTGAAAATTCGACCAATGATGTACTTGGCGCTGTCCTACGATCATCGCGTCATTGATGGAAGTACTTCGGTAACATTCCTCGTGAAGGTGAAGAAACTATTGGAAGATCCAATGAAATTGTTCCTTGATCTGTAAATTGGAGTACAGCAAAATTGATGGCGTGAGACGCACCAACATTGGCGCCATTTTTGTAATATATTAGCCATTAATTTTCTGTGTAACCTGAACAGATACGTTCGTTGAATCGATAAAAAACTTAGTAATGACCCTCGAGGAGTTTTTCGGCCTTATTTCGGAAAATCCGATCATGATCCTTTCCTTTTTTCTCCTGCTCCCTCTGACCGCAGCAATTGCGGGCTTCATGGGAAAGGGAGAGGGGCATTTGAGCCCCTGGAAATATTTGTATTCAACGCTCATCTATTTGGTTTGCGTCCCTGGCATCCTAGCCATTGCACTCAATTTTTACACCTTTTTATTTGAACGGCGATCAATTTTTAAGTTCGATGTTTTCACCCAAATTCTGCCCGTCATTTCGATGGTAGCAACCCTTTTGTTGATTCGAAAAAACGTCTCACTAGATCGCATTCCAGGCTTTGGCAAGCTCTCCGGTTTATTCATGATGATTTTTGCGGGCCTCATGCTGATGTGGATACTGGATCGAACCCGAATTTTTGTGGTCGCCTTCACCCAGATGCCCTTTTACTACGTTGGGCTCATCTTTATTGGCTTATTACTGGCCCTGCGCATTGGCATGAGTAAAGTTTTAAAATCGCCTTAAGAATTACAAAAACCAATTCATTTTCTGCCTCTTTCCTACCCTTTTTTAACCAATGCTTACCAGAGTAATGATTTTATATTACAATGGAGCAACTGATCAAGCAGAGTTTATTTTTATTTATCTCCCTATTGATAGGGCTACCCTTGATGGCGCAAGAACAACAGGTTTTGGCTAAAAAAACGGCCAGCCCTATTCAGGTCGACGGTAGACTCAACGAAGACATTTGGTCAAAGGGCTATCCCGTGAGTGATTTTCAAATGTCTTATCCTCACGATACCCTCAAAGCCAAATCTAAGACCATTGTCCAAGTACTTTTCGATGATCGTTTTCTATACATTGGAGCCGTTTGTGAAGATCTAATCCCTGGCGACTATGTCGTTCAATCCTTAAAGCGAGATTTCGATTTTGAGATCAACGATGGTTTTGCCGTGTTTATTGATGCCTTTAGCGATGCCACCAATGGCCTTGGCTTTGCGGTCAATCCCTATGGAGTGCAGTGGGATGGCATTATTGCCGATGGTGGCAACAAAGGGGTCACTACCAGTTGGGACGGACTCTGGTATGCCGAAGTTTTGCAACATCCTTTGGAAACCTACTGGTCAGTAGAAATTGCCATTCCCCTAAAAACATTGAGGTTTAAAAGTTCTGTCAATCAATGGCGCATTAATTTTGCTCGTAACGATTTAAAACGAAATGAATTATCTACCTACGTCCCGATTCCACGTGGCTTTGAAGTGGCTACGATGACGCGAATGGCACCACTCATTTGGGAAAATCCACCTAAAAAACCGGGCCCCAACGTCACCCTCATTCCCTACTTGGCAGGTGGTGTAGTGCACAACCAGAATACCAGCGATCCTTCCAAAACAAACTTTCAGTCTTCCTCCGGCTTGGATGCTAAAATTGCGCTGAACTCTTCGCTCAATTTAGACATTACGATCAACCCCGATTTTTCACAAGTAGAAGTCGATCGACAAATCATCAATCTCCAACGTTTCGAGGTCTTTTTTCCGGAACGACGTTTTTTCTTTTTGGAAAACAGCGATTTGTTTTCGGCTTTGGGCAATAGTCGGATTCGGCCATTTTTCTCTCGTAGAATTGGGAGTGCGGGTTCGGATCCACTGGCCATTCAATTTGGCGCCAGAGTCAGTGGAAAACTCAATCGCGACTGGCGCCTTGGACTAATGGGCGTACAAACCAAAGCGCCCGAGGAAAGCAGCAACAACCAACAAAACTATTTTGTAGCAGTATTGCAAAGACGAATCCTCAAAGCGTCTAGCTTTACAGCTTTTCTAACCAGTCAACAGGACTTTAACAATTTCAAACCTACTCCCCAATACAATCGAATCACCGGAATGGAGTTTGACTACCGTTCCAAAAAATCGAAGGTCACCGCCAAAGCTTTTGCCCACTATTCTTTTAGCCCTGGGCACGATAAAAATGCCCTTGCCTACAGTGGAAAAGTCCGCTACAAAACGAAAAAAATGAGTGTCTTTCTGGGCCTTGATGCGGTAGAAGAAAACTACTTGTCGGATGTGGGCTATGTCCCCCGTTTGTATCACGAAGATCCCGTGACCGATAGTTTGTTTCGGATTCCGTATACCCAGACTCGTAGTAATGGCTATTACCGCTTTTTCCTCAAAAACAATGCACTGATTGATTTTATTGGCCCCGAGTTTCGCTTCAACCTATTTACGGATAACCATTTCAATTATCAAGAATATAATTTTCGGCTAAGTTTTGTTTTACAACTGCTCAATTCTAGCCGATTGAAGCTGAGCTATACCAATGATGCCCCCATTCTCTTTTTCCCTTTTTCCCTAAGTGGGCTCAGCGCAGCCTTTCCTGCTGGCAATTATTTGTATCGCCGCTTTCTTATCGATTATGATACCGGCAAGCGAAAAAACTTCTCCGGTAAAGTTCAGCTGGGCTATGGAGGAGAGTATACGGGTAGACGATTTAGTTTGAAAAGTGAAGTGAATTATCGTTCAAGAAGGCATATCGTGATCGGACTGACTTTTTCCCAACAGAATTTGAGCGACTTTCCCGAGGCCTTTGGCTCTGCTAATTTCACTTTGATTGGCTCAAAAATCGAACTGTCCTTTAGTCGCAAAGTATTCTTTACGACCTTCCTACAATACAATACTCAAAAAAATAATTTCAATATCAATAGTCGATTCAATTGGCGTTTTCACCCTATGTCAGACTTGTACATTGTATATACGGAAAACTATCTGGCAGATGCACTTAGCATCAAAGACCGGGCACTGGTGTTAAAAATGAACTATTGGATTGGATTTTAAGGCGATTGGTGTTAAACTTAGTGTTTGACTATCCGTCGAATCCACCTCCCCTGCCCAGATACGACCGTCAACAGATAGATACCTGACAAAATGCTATCTGATAAATCCAATATATTTATCTCCCGCAATTCTTGCTCCATGATCAAAACACCATCCATTGAATAAAGACTAGCTTTTGCGGGCTCTCCCACTGGCAACTCAATAAATAGTTCACTACTGGTTGGATTGGGATAGACTTTCATTTCTAAGGAAGTGAGGTTTTCAACATTAGTGGTTGGGTTGATTAAATTCTCATACCAAGCAATTCGATCATCTCCCATCGATGCGGATAAGACATCTAAATCCCCATCATTATCAATATCTGCCGCGTGTAGAGAGACGACATCGAGTACATTGGTATTGATGGTATTTTGTATCCAATCACCACTGAGTTGATCATTATTATTTTCATAGTACCAAATAGTATTATTCCAAGTTCCCAACACATCCTCATAACCATCATTATTGATATCAGCGATGTATACACTAGTATTTGCACTAGGCCCATTATGAATTATGATGCTATTAAAATGATCTGCATCGCCCTCGTTCCTAAAAAATCTCCTCGAAGAGATAATGTCTGTATCTCCATCTCCATCACTATCTATCTAGTCCCGCAAGGCCTTTGAGTTCTATTGGCCACCATACATTCTCGTAATGATGAATTAAATGACTCACAAAATCAAAAGATCCTAAGTTTTCAAGCCATACAAATTTCTCTTTTAACGCAGCAATGAAATCAATATCCCCATCAAAATCAAAGTCAGTGGCAAATACTTCAACCGCCTCCTCTGCCTGATCCGAAATAATTTGCTGGAGACCCAAAGTCCCTTGTCCATCCAAATTTTCATACCAAGCTATTTTATCATCATCAAAAGAGGCTGAAAGCACATCT
>JBCCSR010000092.1:0-10534 GCA_039199865.1 Bacteroidota bacterium | reverse complement strand
CGCAGGAGTAGTCACCGATCCCTGTCTTTCGCTCAATCCCGATCCTTCTCCAGCTGCTTTTTGGTCTGTACAAGATTTGATTGAAATGGATGGAGATGCCACTTTTTTCAATCAGGGTGCCCTACAAACCTTTTTTAATGGAGGGAGTCCTGTGGAAATATGGTTTGCCCCCATCACAATTGATAATTTTGCCGCTTTTAGTTATGAAAATGATGGTGTAGGTGGTCCGATTGGACCTTGTTTGGATATCAATATTGCCGATGCTTTTTCTGTAGTTTACCTCAACGAAATTGTTGCGAGTAACCTCAATCTCAATGCGGGTGGAAATGGCTGTACGGGAACGATGGAAATTACCGGTGGACTTCCAGAATTTGACGGTTCTAACTACAACATTACGATTGAGTTGGCGGCCGATCCAACCATTACGGGAACTTTCGCTGAAGCATTTACTCATGGCGAAGAACTCAAATTCAACGTTCCCCAACCAGGACTATACAATGTTAATATCTCTGATGATGTGGGCTGTGGGATCGTTGTTCCTATGGATATGACTGGTTGTGTCCCAGTCGTTTTCAATATTCCTACACTCAATGCCAATACGGGCGATAATATTTGCCTGCCCATTACGGTTGAAGATTTTTCTGATATAGAATCCTTTCAGTTTACGATGGAATGGGATCCTTCCGTGATCACCTTCTCCACACTCAATGCTGTGGCTTTGCCTCCTTTCTTTCTTTCTAACCCTTTTGATCCGAGTACGCTCACGGTCAACTGGGTAATTTTCCCATTTCCAGTACCAACGACCCTCAACGATGGTGACGTTGCGTTCGAAGTTTGTTTTGATGTCGTAGGGCCTTTGGGTAGCGCTTCTCCTGTTTCCATTACAGGAAATCTAACGAGTATAGAAGTTGCTACCAGTGGGATGAACAATCAGGTAGCAGTTACCATCAACAATGGAGCTGTCAACGTAATTACCGGCAATATTGCTTTGGACTTTACTAGCTGTAGTAGTACTCAAGCTGCCTCTATTGGAAGTTTCACCGTCACGCCAAATGGAGGTATAGCTCCTTACAGTTATACTTGGGAACAAGTAGGTATGCCCGGCAACACGGGAAATGGGGTTATTCCTTCTAACGGAGATACTGCCATAGAAAGCCCTTTGCCTCCTGGCAATTATTCGATAACGGTGACAGATAATGGAGGTGATTTACAAGTCGGTACTGTAATGATTGCCGATGCAGATCCCATTTTGGTACAACTGGATCGAATGGATCCCACTTGCTCTACTTCATCGGATGGCTCAATCTCCATTGCCCAGATTATTGGCGGAGTCATGCCTTACACCAATGAATGGTCGACCGGAGCGATGAATCAACCTATCATCAATGGCCTAACTGTAGGTTCCTACGAAATTACCGTTACGGATGCCAATGGCTGTACTACGACGGATACCGAAAACCTGATCAAACTAGAGGTGATGCTGGATACCTTAAGCCTCACCAATGTAACTTGTCCCGGAGGAGGTGCAGATGGAACCATTAGCGTGGTGACCACTGGTGGAACAATCGCTCCTGGTTCTGATTATAATTATGCTTGGAGTACCAATGATACGGGGCCCAGCGTCTCGAATCTGGCCCCTGGCAACTACTGTGTCACCGCAACGGACGACAACATGTGTTCGGATGTAATGTGTTTTGACATTATTGCTCCAATACCACCGGTCTTTGTTCAATTTGACTCTACTAGCGTCAACTGCCCCAACGATACGAATGGAGAACTCGTCGCGATCTTTAACGATGGAAGTGCTCCTATTTCCAACTATGCTTGGTCAGCTCCTGGAGCAAATGGCAATACCCTGTCGGGGATTTCTGCGGGAACCTACACGGTGACGGTGACCGCAGATGATGGCTGTACCGCAGTGGCTTCAGCTTCCCTGTTTGCTCCTCCAGCTATTTCCCTCGATCAGGCGGTACTGACCTCCCCTACCTGTCCAGGCGATTCGGATGGACAAATTCAATTGCTTATCAGTGGGGGAACAGAACCTTACAATATTAGCTGGGAAGGTGGCATTAATTTACAAGTATTGCCTGCTTTGGCCTGTGATTCAACTTATTCGGTAACCATCAGTGATGCTAATTTTTGTGACGTCATTACTGAGAGTTTCTTCCTTCCTTGTCCGCCAGAAATTGGAAATGTCTTCGATAATCTCGGCCAAGTTAGCTGTTTTAGTGGAGGTGCCAATGATGGTTCTGCTACCGCTATTGCTTTTGGAGGTACTGCTGGAACTGGCGTTTACAACTATCAGTGGTCATCCGGAGAGGTAGAAAGTAATGTTGTACAAAGTACGGCAACCCAACTTTCCCGAGGAGTCAATACCGTCACTATTGACGACGGAAATTGCGCCATTATCGATACAGTAATCATCGGATCCCCTCCAATCCTGGGTCTCGATTTAGACAATACTCAAACCATCGAGCCAAGTTGTTTTGGTGATTCAGATGGTACCATTACCGTAGCTGCAATGGGAGGTGTTCCTCCCTATGACTATCAATGGATTGATCCATTTGTCAACGATGCAACGCTATCTAACGTTGCCGCTGGTATCTACACAGTATTGATAACAGATTTCAACAATTGTAATTCCCAAGTCAATGTGGTAGTTGGGCAACCAGACCCCTTTCAAGTGCTGATTGATTCCACCCAAGTTCAGTCGGTTGGCTGTAGCGGTGATTCTAGTGGTGTGGTTGCTGCCTTTACTCAAGGAGGAAATTTGGGGGATATCATTTATGAATGGAACGATAACTTGTCCAATAGCTCCGTGGCCAGTGGCCTACCTGCCGGTATTTATTCGATTACCGCAACGGATGAAAAAGGTTGTACCGACGACGTACAGTTCAACCTCTCAGAGCCAGATCCCATTATTTTCGAAGTGGGAGACATTGTAGAACCCGCCTGTTTTGGCTTCCAAACAGTCGTTATCATCGATACTGCCTTCGGTGGAAATGGTCCTCTATTTGAGTATTCTGTAGACTTCGGTCCAAGACGGCCCATCCAATTTCCCATTCCAATCCTAGGAGGCCGCGAGCATACCATTACCGTTTTTGACGCCAGTGGATGTTCGGAGGAAGAAGTCATTTTTGTGGATCAACCTCAGGAAATTGTGGTCGATTTGGGAGACGATGTAGAGATCCAATTAGGGGATAGCATTACCCTTGATCCATTCATCGGCTCTACGCTACCACTCGATTCAGTGGTATGGGCGCCATTGCCACTCGTCACTTGTCTTGATACGACCTCTTGTTTGGAAGTATCGGTAAACCCATTAGAAACGACAGCTTATAGCCTCACGGTCTTTGATGTCAATGGCTGTACAGGCTCCGATAATATTACCGTCGAGGTAGATCGAAATCGAAACGTTTTTATCCCCAACGTCTTCTCGCCCAATGGTGATGGAGTCAATGATATTTTCAAAGTATTCATTGGTCCCGGAGTAGAGCGCGTCAATTTTATGCAAGTTTACGATCGATGGGGAGAGCAATTGTACAATCGAAACAACTTTGTCCCTGATGATTTGGGACTCATCGGTTGGGATGGTACCCTCAATGGTAAAACCTTAAATCCAGGAGTTTTTGTTTATCTGGTAGAAGTTGCTTTTGTGGATGGTTTGACCCTCTTATACCGTGGAGATGTAACTTTATTGCATTAACAGATCTTTCCAGTCTCAGACAAATGCCTTTAGGAAAAGCATTTGTCTGAGCTTCTTTTCTCCATAAAATAGTAGCGGAACAGCACTCATTCCAGGCAAGGGCATTCAATCTTCTAAGACAGCGCTAACCTTAGGGATAAGCTACGCTTACGAATCAATATATTCCCACCAAGTGTTTAGTAAAAATTTAGAAAGTTCCGGAGACTTTAGGAATTGAAATGAAAAAGTTGGCCCCTTTATTGGCTTCAGATTCTACCCAAATCCTACCTCCCAATCGTTGCATGATCTTTTGACAAATGGCCAAGCCGATCCCCGTTCCTTTGTATTTGGTTCGCGCGTGTAATCTTTGAAAGATAACAAATATTCGATCCTGATATTCCGGAGCAATCCCAATCCCTTCGTCTTTGATACTGATAATGGTCTCCTCCGGATGATCTTCTGCCGAAATGGTTATGCTGGGCGACTTTTGCGGTACGCGAAATTTGATGGCATTGCTCAATAAGTTTTGAAACAACTGAGTGAGCAAAGATTGTGTTGAATAAACAATCGGAAGGTCTTGACAGTCAATTACGGCCCCTGTTTCTTCGATGCTGACCCGTAAATTGATAATGGCAATATCCACCACATCTTTTAGATCTACCTCTTCTCGTTCCTCCTCCGTTTTGCCAACCGTCGCATAACGCAGCAAAGCATCCAACAAATTATTCATGCGCACTGCACCTTCACTAACAAAATCAAAATAGACCTTTGACTCTTCCGTAAATTGCTCTGCATGTTGTCGATAGATCAATTGGATGTAACTACCAATCATTCGAAGGGGTTCTTTCAAATCATGTGAGGCCACATAGGCAAACTGACGTAACTCATCATTGGCGGCCAATAGCTGCGCATTTTGTTGGGCAATCTGGTCACTCTGTTTCAACAACAAGGCTTGGTACTCATTTTCTTTGGTCAACTGCTCAATTTCTTTTTGCTTTTCGGTAATGGCATTTTTGATTTCTAGGTCGATGATTTGCCGGTTCCGCCGCTCGTTGGCAAAGTTTTCCTGAGTCTTGGAATAAATCAACTGATAGTTGAGTGCTTTTTCAAAATCTTTTTTCTTCTGGTAGATATTAGAAAGCAATTGATAGCCGCGAATCTCATTAACAGCATCTCCCATTCGCTTGGCAGCAACAATGCCCTGACTGGTCAACCGCATCGCCATATCCAACTCATCGTTTTGATAATGAATATTTCCCAAATTGATCAGGTTGATCTGTTTGCCGTTGACCTCGCCGAGGTTTTGTAGCAGTTCTTGTGCTTTGTTGGCATCCACCAAAGCATTGGCGAAATCTTTGCGTGCTGCCTTGGTTCGACTCAACTGGGCCAAAGATTGTGCGACCATTTCCCGGTAATTGCTCCGTTCTGCCAAATCCAATGCCTTGCCAAAGTAGAGCTCGGCCTGTTCTAAGCGTTCGGTATTGTAGTAAATATTCCCAAGATTATTGTAGACGATCACCCGCGTACTGTCGTTGACCAAATGATCGTATTCACTCAAGACCTTTTCGTAGCGAATAATGGCATCTTTATGATTGTACAGCTGCGCATAGATGGTTCCAATGTTGAACAAACATTGTGCAATATTGGAATGATTACGGATCAACTTGCTTTTGTCTAGCTCCTCCAAAAAGTATTGCATGGCCTGTTTGTAGTTGGACTGCACGCCGTGGACAATAGCAATATTATTGAGGGCTTTCAACTCTTTTTCAAGATCTCCCTCTTTTTTGCTGTAAGTCAATACTTTTTCACTGTAGCTGAGAATCTTAGCGTATTGCTGCCGTTTTTTGATAAAAATTTGTGCCAGCTGATGATCCACCTCTATGTGTAATTTCTCTTGACCAATCTCTTTTTCTTTGATAAGTTCCTCTGCTCGCGTAGTAATCTCTAACGCTTGATCGAAATGATTTTGGGAGATATAGAGCTGTGATAACGCACAGTACAGCCTGACTTTTGCCGCCCAATCCTCTTGATCAATAGCAGCGAGAGCCTCATTGAGATGTTTTCTGGCTTGGTCATAAGCCTTTTGATATTGAAAAACTCGACCATAAATCAAGGAAAGTTCCAAGTCAAAAAGCGGCTGCGTTTGATGCTTATTTTGTAGTTGAGTGGCTTGTTGTAGATGGACTAAAGCTTGTTCAAAAGCAGCGGCGTCTCCTTGGTAATGTCCCGCAGTACTGTTGATTTTTCCCAATAGAAGATGGGCTTCTTTCATCCCTTCAGCAAAGTCCTCCTCCTCAGACAAATGTAAGGCCTCCCTGGCCGTAGAGAACGCTTTTTCTAGCATCCGTCGGCGATAAAATTGGCCAGCCAGCTTTAGCAATTCTTCTATGTTGAGTAAATTCGCAACCATCTATTCAGTTTAAGGGTCAAAGTGAAGGAGGCGTTTTTTCCTTTTCAGCGACAAAAACAATACCTCTTTGGCAAAAGTACGAGGGCTTTGGTACAATTCATTCTACAGCTCAAAGACTGTCTTGCGACTCAATAGGTGTCTGTCGACTTGCATCTACAAAGCCTTCTAAACGTAGTTCGTAGGATTTCGGATTGGCGTTAGTCATCACCGTAATGGTAGGTTTTTGTTTGCCTAATCGGCCAGCACTATCGAAACTAACGCCAATAAAGCCTTCCTCCCCAGGGGCAATTGGGATGAAGGGATAACTCGGATGAGTACAACCACAACTTACACTGACGTTGGAGATCACCAGTTCTGATTTTCCAGTGTTTTTAAACTTAAATTGATGATTGACCTTTTTTCCTTGTTGGATCGTGCCGTAATCGTATACGCTGTTTTCAAAGGAAATCACTGGCTTTCCACGCGCCTTTTCTTTTTTTCGTTTGCGTTCTTTTTTCCGCTTTTCTTCCCGTTCTTTTCGACGCTTCTCCCGGCGCTTTTGTTGAGCTATGGCTTCCTCCGTCAATGCATTTGTTTCGGCTGTGTGTTCCTTTTCTTTCACTTTTTCCTCCCCGTTGCTCTCCTCTTCTCCCCTTGCATCGGCTGCAGCTTCATTTGTTAAAGATTCTGCCGCGGGGGCCATTTCATCCGTTTTCACCTCCACCTTTTCTACAACCTGATCCACCCGAGTAGCCTCGGGAGACGACTCTTGTTTTTTAGGCTCGCCAGTACAAGTCCAAAACATCAATACAAGCAGGGGACTAAATAAGAGGGATTTGCTTTGGGTAATCATGTTGAATAGTTGTGCTGAAGAAACAATACCACTAGCTTTTCAATTGTCTGCCTCTTTTAGATGGACAATGAGGGGGCACCTTTCCCATCTAGGACGTGAAGTTAGGGAAAGGAAACAGGAATTTAGACAAAAAAATAGAAAAAATAACCGATTCCAGATTGGACGCTAATCAAATTACCGAATAATGGCTAGGCTTCCGACCGCTGTTTCTTCATTTCCATCACAACGAAATCGTACTCGATAGAGCAAAACTCCAGGGTTTAGCGGTTCACCACGGAAAGAACCATCCCAAGTTTCCATGGGATCATCCGTAAAAAAAACTCGGCTCCCCCAGCGATCAAATATTTCGAATGAAATCAAATCGGAAATGGCAAAGGGATTGCTAATACCGTATCGATCATTGAGATTGTCATTATTTGGCGTAAAAGCCTTGGGCAAAAAGATTTGACGACAGTCTAAATCATCCGGGTCAATCACCGTAATCCGGATGCTGTCATTGGCGACACAAACATTGTCGACGAAACTGAGGTTGTAGACAGCGCTTTCCTCAGGAGTAATGATCGGGTCTCGGACGGTTTCATCACTCAAAAAGTCGGTAGGGGTCCACAAAAATTCGTTGGCACAAGTATTTGACGTCTGGATGTTAAGCGAACTACCCAGGAAAATGGTGGTATCTCGGTTGAGGATCATATCGGGCGCAACGTATAGTTCCTCTACTTCGTTCGGGGTAATGGCACGGTCATAAACCCTCAATTCATCAATTAGGCCGTTGAATGGACTTTCGTTGTTTAAAACACAAGGATCTCCTCCAATGGTTAACACCCGCGGATTTTCGATATCAACCCGAGAAACGGCGCTAATGCGCTCGCGTAACGTTCCATTCAAATAGAGCAAGGTGGTATTTCCACTGCGTGCAATGACCACGTGATGCCAACAAGCTCCAAAATCTAGTGAAGTACTCAAACTGGCTTGTTTGGAGGAATTTTCGATCATCTCCAATCTTAACGTATTGGAAGCAGGATTGACTTGTAGACTAAAGGCGTGTTCGGAAGAGCAAACGTCCTTTTTGGACAAAATGGTTTGCGTGCCCTGGGCACTGGCCAATTTGAAGTAGAGGCTTACACTGAAATCTTCCTTCTCGAAATGGTTATTGACCGTTCCTAATAAAATACCACGATCTTGGAAGCCATTCAAACTCAAGGCATTGCCCACGACGCCGCAATCACAAAGGGGAACACCGCTCAATACTCCATCAGAGCCAATGCCACTCACATCCACTATTTTGGAACTATCGACATCATCGCAGTTGTCAAAAGAATAATGCGCCACCAAACTTCTATCAACTTGTGCAAGCAGGCCAAATGCCACAAACATAAACCAAAAGGCTAAAGTATATCTCATTGATCAGATTTGTTATACAATTGCATATTTCACTGCAAATATTGATCCTTTTACAGCATAAAACAAGGAAGGAATGCCCAATTATCGGCAAACCTACATTAAAACGCCAAGGGGGCCATATTATTTTGATTTTGGCCGCTAGCTGCTGCCACAAATCAGCATAATGGAACAAACGGGTACCGCATTTATTGAAAAAGATCTGTCAAACCACTCAAACCCGGAGGCAACATATCTTGTATCAATTTCTGGCCCTCTGCCGCCTCTTTTTCCGCCGCCATTTGCATGACTCGGTTGACCGCTACCAAGAGTAAATCTTCTAATTGCTCGGGGTCCTGAGGATCAATGATCGAAGGATCAATACGGATATTGATCAGCTCTCGGTTGGCGTTAGCCTTGACCACAAGTGCTCCATCTCCTGCCTCTGCCTCTACAATGGTTTCAGCCAATTTGGCCTTGAGCAATTTCTGTTTTTCTTCCATGTCTCCAAACATAGGTGCTAATTTTTTGATCTTTTATGAATAAAACTCTAGTGCAGCTGCAAAGGTAGTGAAGTGATGGCAAATTTTAAATGAACCTGAAGAATATTGCCTTTTTCTAAACAACTCGATAGATGAGACCATCAGGATACTCCCCTTAGGTGTAACAGTCAGAGGCCGCATTTTCGATGGGAAAAGCGTCGTAAAGGGCTTGAATCTCTTCTTCGCTCAGTGCACGATCATAAATCCTCAACTCGTCAAGAATACCTTTGAAACGACGGGTTCCTCCCCTCTCAACACATGGACTATTGGCAAAATTTAACTTCGCTTCATTCGAAATGTCAACCCCACTGCAACGCATTCCACTACGAATTAAACTCCCGTTGATATATGTGTAAGCCAAAGTTCCTTTTCTAACCAGTGCAAAATGATGCCAACCATTTCCATCGAGATCCGGTGAGATATCTCCATAGTCTTTGAACTCATTTTCTCTAAATTCTGTCCGAACTTCTTGGTGAATTTGATCGAGCTGGATATCTAGAAGATATTCTGTTTCGCAGTCAGAGCGTTTGTTGAGCATGCTTTGCCGAAAGATATTGCGGCCTTCATTCCGAAAATAGAAGCTAATGGTCAAATCTGATGTATTAAAGTAATTGTTGACCATCCCGCTGAATTCCAAATAAGCTCCCTGCCCATCAAAGAGCAAACCATCATCATCAATCCCACACCAACAATTGACTGCTCCAATCATTTTTCCATCCGAACCGTTTCCAGAATCATCTCTCGCATCACATTGGTTGAAGGAATAATAGGCAATCAAAGATTGATTTAGATCAGTGTCCTCCGAAATAAGTTTTGAAGGACTAAACAAGGAATAGAGTAGCCAAACAGGGATCCACAGCAAGCAGTTCATTTTCTTCGTTTTTTGTTTTCAAGAATCTAAAGAAAATAACGCTTTTTGACGGGAATCACAAACTACATCAGCAACATTTTCATGGACTTGCGGTATTGTCCTGGACTTTGTCCGGTAACCAGTTTGAAATGTTTATTGAAATGAGACAGGTTGTTAAAGCCACTATCAAAACACACTTCAGCAATGCTAAGATGTGAGTCTGCCAAGAGTCGACAAGCATGCGTCACTCTAAACTCATTGACAAAATGGGTGAAGGTCTTGGTCGTCAGTTTTTTAAAAAACCGACAAAACGAAGGCACTGTCATTTGCACCAAGGCCGCCACTTCCTCGAGCTTGATGACTTCCAAATAATGCGCCTCTACAAATTCATAGATTGACTTGACCCTTTGATGGTCTTTTCCATCCACTTCCAAAGCAAACCCACGAGCATTGAGCAATCGGTATTCTTCCGATTGAGAAAGTTTTCGCAAAACCCTGAGCAAGCGCAACAGACGATCAAAATTATTCATCTTCGTCATGGCCATCAAATCTTGTCCCACCTCCTCTTTAATCTCTCCAAAAAAACTCAGTCCGGATTGGGCACGCTCAAATAGCTGTCGAACCCCAATCAATTCGGGAGCATCGAAAAAACAGGATCCCAGAAAGTCTTCCTTTAGTTGTACCACAATTTCTGTATGGTCATTATCCTTGGGATTACTAAAACCATAGTGTGGTAAATCTGGACCTAAAAAAATGAGGTCACCATCGGTAAAAAAAGAAATGTGTTCGCCGATGTGCCGACGTCCCTTGCTGCCTTTAGAAATATAAACGATCTCAT
>JBCCSR010000091.1:0-10626 GCA_039199865.1 Bacteroidota bacterium | reverse complement strand
TCGAATTCCAAATGAAATTGGTGCTTACTTCGATTACGATACGGTAGATGGCAATTTTTACAACCCCATTGATGTTGGATTGCACGCGGGGATTTCTTTTTTCCTAAGTCCTGGTCTCTTTGTCAATTTTACCGGACAATACGGCCTACTCGACATTACCAACAACAATTACGACTTCTCTCAACAGGACCTCAATGAAAATACACCTGCCCCACGTTCGGATGTAGATCGAAATGTTTCTTTGCAAGGCTCCATTGGTTTTAGTTTTTAAACTGATTCTTGGGCAAGCCAAAAGGGCCAACTGGAGTTTTCCAGCTGGCCCTTTCCGTTAAATCATTTCCCGTTTAATGCCCTTTCATCAAATAGAGCATATCTTCCGTTTCAAAAGAACTGACGGTACGTTTGGAAGTCAAATAAAGACCGAGCGCGCCTCCTTTTTTCAACTGGATTTCTAGAAGATATCGTTCCTCATCTGGACCAGCCTGCTTGTCCTCTTTTTCCACAATTTTCTTGATCGGATACAGCCATTCTTTATCCTCGGTACTTCCATCATCGTAGGAGAGAATCGAATGGATCTTGACAAAATATTCTTTGACGATTTTGATTTTCTTCTTTTCCTTTTTCTGATGTTCTTCTGGCGTAGGAGAAGCCCCTGGATCATTAGCTGCCAGCTCTTCGACGGCTTCCTCTTCTTTGTTTTTATTCTTCTTTTTCTTCTTTTTGGTTTTATCGATAATGGTAACCTTCTCGATGAATTCGATGCGGGTACTGTCTGCTGCTTGCAAACGTTCTTGTACATTTTGTCGGGTATGGATCCGAATGAATGGATGAATCATTTGTCCCCACAGGCTGTCTTTATCTTCGATGGTATGTTCCCAAAGGTTGGTAAAATACTCATCTTCTTTGCCCCGCATGCCCTCAGAGATCTGGGCTTGATAAAAAATCATTTCCTTCTCCTTCACCGAGCGTTTGAAGATCAAAGCATCAACCTGAAAGCGGTTGTTCAGTACAATCTTCAGGTGCCCCTGGATGGTGGGATCGCGAGCATTCATCAACAAGAGTTTATAGCCAAAGTCGGTAGTATTGATATTGTTGATGCTGTATACGCCTTTGATGCCTTCTCCGTCGACATAAAGGTTGTTCATCGTAATCCCAAAAGAGTGGCTTCCCGGATCGAGTTCCTCCTCGCCTTCTCCACGAATTTCCAAGATACTTGGCCTAAAATCGTAGCCAATCAAGTCCGTCGGATCTTTAAACTTTCGATCTGAAATGTAAGAGTAGTAGGCAGATTGTGCGAAAAATTCGGAACCGAAAAAACACAATAATAAGGTGTAAAGTAAACGGTATTTCATTATTAGAAGTGTTTGAGCACCATCATCAGGATTGATGCTGAATTTTGTTCGACAATATACAACAGATGCGAGTGGTGGAACTTGGATTGGGGGAAGCGAATCAAACTTCGATCTTCCCATTAACGATGGTTAGAATCTCTTGCTCCAGTCTATCCGCCTTTTTAACGATTTCTTCGCCCTCTTTTAACACTTTTTTCACAAAATCTTGATCCTCCAAGTCGCCCGCATTAATTTTCACATTCAAAAAGGCACCGTGGATTGCAGCTCTCGCACATAATGCTCCGACGCCTGCATCCGTTACCGAATTGGGGTTGCCCGTTTCGGCCATGCCCTTGATGATGTCAAAGGCCGCCAACGTAGTCTGCATCACCTGAAAAGGTACTTCAATAGCATATTGAGTAGCTGCCTGTATGGCTTTCTTTCGAGCTTGCTTTTCTTCCTCCGTACCTTTGGGCAACCGGAAGGCTGCAATGATTGCATTGAAAGAACGCGTGTCTTCATCTACCATTTTGAGTAATGCATCCTTGCTATGCTGTCCCTTTTCAGCCCAATCGGAAAACTCCTCCCAGCGATCATCCCAGCTCCGTTTATTGGCCGATAAATTGGCGACCATTGTCGCCAGCGAAACGCCCAAGGCGCCTACGTAGGCAGAGATAGAGCCTCCTCCCGGAGCGGGGCTTTCGGAAGCCGTTTCATCGGCAAAGTCCCGCAAATTCATCGTCAATAATGGTGCCGTATTCTCCTCCATCATTTGGTATTCAATGATCTTTTTATGAGGATCAAAAGGCCCCAATTCGTCTAACCCCAAGGACTTGATGGCAATTTTAATGACTTCCTCTTCGGATACGCCAATGGAACGTCTTTGCTTTTTCAAAAAATGCCGTCCCGCATCCAGCATCACTTTTAAGGGCACCAAACCCACCAATTCCGAACCCGATACCCTTAGGCCTCGACTTTCTGCACTTTTACAACAGGCCTCGAAGGCGATGTGCAGTGGTGTTTCTCGAATATTGGTCAGGTTCATGGAAATCTGGGCAATTCCATATTCTTCGATGTACCAGCCAATGGCTTTAACGCCCGTACACATGCCCGGCTCGCGAAGCGGTTGGCCATTTTCATCTTTTAAAATGGCTCCCGTAATCGTACCTCCTTCCCGTTTGACTCGTCCATTTTCCCGAACATCAAAGGCCACTGAATTGGCCCGGCGAACAGAAGTGGTATTTAAATTGATGTTGTAAGCAATCAAAAAATCACGCGCCCCAATGGCCGTTGCTCCCGCTCGGGGATTAAACTTGGCGGGACCATAATCGGGTTTCCACTCTGGCTTCTTCAGCTTCTCCGGCAAGGCTTCGTATTCTCCCGCCCGAATATTCGCCAAATTTTGCCACTCTGCCTTAGTCGCTGCCGACTCGTACATATAAAATGGAATATTTAAACTTTTTCCTGCACGCTCTGCCAGTCGATGCGCATATTGAGCAGTTTCCTCCATACTGATATTGGCAATGGGAATCAAGGGACAAACATCTGTAGCCCCCATACGTGGATGTTCTCCACTGTGCTTGCTCAGGTCGATCACTTCACTCGCTTTGCGAATGGCCTGAAAGGCCGCTTCAATCACTGGTTCGGGTTCTCCGACAAAGGTAACGACCGTTCTATTCGTCGCTTTTCCTGGATCAACGTCCAGGAGTTTCACTCCTTCCACTGCTTCAATCACATCCGTAATTTGTTTGATGATTCCCAGGTCTCTCCCTTCACTAAAATTGGGAACACACTCGATTAGTTGTTTGGCCATGACGTTTTATTGTTTTGGTCCAAAGATGACAATTTTTCCACTTCTTTGGTCAATCTCATCCTCAATAAAATCGAATTTGCCCAATTCGTACAATCGAGACGAAAGCCGGTTCTGAAAAGAGAAATTTCTCGGCTTATTCAGAATGTTTATAGATAGTGATCTTTTTTCAAAGGCATTGATTGAAAATTGATTCTCTGCTAATTTGACTTGAGAAGAGAAAAGGGGTTTTCACCAAAAACCAACGAAATATTATCTTTTGACAATATTCATTTTGGGAGAGCACCCCTTAGCAGGGCATAAGAATGTAGGGATGGACCATCTTTTAAATCTCACTCCATGCGTCTTTTTAAATTTTTATTGTATAGCCTCGGCTTGCTTTTGGGCATCCTTTTCGCCTTTCGCAAAAACGCCTACCAAAATCCTGAAGAGCGCCTCATGGCAAGTGCATTACTGCTTTCAACTGCTTCTGAAGTTGTCGACGAAGTAGCCAGCCCTTCCGAGCCAGCCTCTCCCCTATTTAGTCGGGGAAAAAATCTATTTAAAAACAATTGTGCTTCTTGCCACAATCGCAACATGCGAGACGATATGACTGGGCCAGCCCTCGCTGGTGTACAAGAAAGGTGGGAAGGAAGAGAAGCCGTTTTATACAATTGGATTCGAAACTCTGCACAAGTTATTGCCTCTGGTGATCCATACGCTGTCGCACTGTACAAAAAGTGGGATAATTCCGTTATGAGTGCTTTTCCAAATCTCCAGGAGGAAGATATTGACGCCCTACTGGCCTACATCGACGAGGTTGGCAATCGTTAATTGGGATTTTAAAAAAGAAATTTGGCCCAAAAACAAGATTTGGTATCCTGCTTGCGTTGATGATGCATGTAGGTTACCATTTCGCTTTTTTAAGAGGAATTTCAAAACCGATCGTTCCGGGAAAAAGCAAGAAGCATTACCTTTGTGTACCTTTTCCGTACATCAACCGAAAAACATGAATTACCGCTCCTCAATCAGTCTGTTCTTACTTTTAGTTTTCATCAATGCGCCAGCAAAAGCCCAAAAAGATGATGTCCAGTTTAGAGACCTTGATGTCCACAATGGCTTACTGTTCAAGCCCAACACCATGAAACCCTTTTCAGGGACCACCAAAGAGCGGCACTCCAATGGTAAAAAGAGACGAGAAGTCCCCGTAAAAGAAGGGAAGGTTCACGGAACCGTAAAAGAGTGGGCAAGAAATGGAAACAAAGTTTCGGAATCTCGATACGAAATAGGGATTCAAGTCGGAAAAGAAATCCAGTGGTACGTCCAAGGACAAAAGAAATTGGAAATCAACTACGTCGCGGGAAAAGCAGAAGGAGTCTGTACCGAATGGTTTAAGAACGGAACAAAAAAGTCAGAAGGGTTTTTCATGAGTGGCAAAGAAGATGGTACGCATTATTGGTGGTACAAAACGGGAACTAAAGATCAGACGGTGGAATACAAAAATGGAATGGCCAATGGACCAGTCAAGCATTGGGACATCAACGGACAGCTCAAACTAGAGAACTACTACAAGGATGGAAAACAGCACGGTACAGCCAAAGAATGGCACAGCAATGGGCAATTGATTCTAACAGGACAGTACGTCGAAGGAAACGAAGACGGAGAATTCAGGCAATGGTCAAAAAAAGGTCAATTGTTGGGCATCCAGACTTTTAATAATGGACAGCTCATCAAAGACCTGAATTATCGAAGTGGAAGTGTCCAAGGTGACGATGGATTTTTCCAAGTATTCAATGAACGCAACAGCTTTTTTAGTGTGGCCATAAACGGTGATGAAATCATTCCAAAGTGGTCAACCAAAGACATCATTTACATTGTAGATGGTCAGTACTTGGAAATGTTCAATACTGCCACAAGTCGTTTCTATGAGGAAAAACAGCGCCTGAGCGATGAAGCCATCCTCCGCAAATATTTGGACTATGAAATCGCTTACATCAACGAAAAAACAGCAAGTCAAATCAAGGTCAGCTCGGAGGTGGGGCAGACGAGTTCCGGACAAACCTATATCTACTGGCACTTCCCTTCTCCAAACGATAAGAATCAACCGCTATCCACCCGAAAAGTCACGAAAGAACATTACATTTCGATCCTTTGCAATAAACAAGTCTTGAGCCTCTACAGCTTACAGACGGAACAGGATCGCCCCCAAAGCAATCAACAATTATTACAAAGCATTGTCGATAAAGTACATCAATCTACCGAGCGAATCGACCTCAATACCATCGCCCAAGCTAAGAAGGGTTGACCCCAGTCGGACATTCATCGTAAAATGGAAGACGGAAAGGTAGATCGAGGCTAGCGCATTACAAATATTTTTATTATATTCATGCCGTGGTTTTCGCCCTAATGTCGTTTAAAAACCAATTGGCCCCGCTAATTGGATCAACACAAGCAAAACTTTCTTAACAAAATACATTCAACACAAGCAATCCAAGTGTTGTAGTCACTACTCCATGATTGGCTTCCCCTGAATTGGCAGATGACCGTCACTTGGTAAAAAGCGCTTATCATTCCATGTCGATACATCGAAAAAGCTGCTACCAATGCCCCTGACCTTGCTTCCGTTTGAATCGTACCTTGCAATTTTAGAACATAATTTGATATGTTTCGAATTCATACTTTTTGAATCACTCTAATCATTTAATTAATCAAAATCACAACAGATGAGCGATGTAATTACAACCCCCAGTAATGTGGTTGAAAAACCTACCTTTAAAAATCAATATGATAACTACATTGGTGGCAAATGGGTTGCACCTGTAAAAGGGCAATACTTCGACAGTATCTCGCCTGTGGATGGACAAGCATTTACAAAAATCGCGCGTTCAACGGCAGAAGATATCGAACTGGCAGTAGACGCTGCCTGGGCTGCTGCACCAACATGGAACAATACTCCAGCTGCTGAGCGAAGCAATTTGCTCTTGAAAATTGCCAACATCATGGAGGAAAACTTAGAAGCCCTCGCACGTGTTGAAACTTGGGATAACGGGAAAGCCATTCGCGAAACAAGAGCCGCAGATTTACCATTGGCCATTGACCATTTCCGCTATTTTGCCGGAGTCATCCGCGCAGAGGAAGGAACAGTCAGTGAATTAGACGCTACTACGGTTTCTATGAACGTTCTCGAACCACTTGGTGTGGTTGGTCAAATCATTCCCTGGAATTTCCCCATTTTGATGGCAACTTGGAAGTTGGCACCCGCTCTGGCTGCTGGAAACTGCGTAGTCCTCAAGCCAGCGGAGCAAACGCCAGTTGGCATCATGATCTTGATCGAAATGCTAGAAGAAATTTTACCTCCAGGCGTGGTAAATGTCGTAAATGGTTTTGGTTTGGAAGCAGGAAAACCCTTGGCCTCCAACCCACGAATCAACAAAGTGGCGTTCACCGGTGAAACAACAACGGGTCAATTGATCATGCAATATGCTTCCAAAAATATCATTCCTGTTACGCTAGAGTTAGGAGGAAAATCACCTAACATTTTCTTCGAAAGCGTCATGGATGCCGATGATGCATTTTTTGACAAATGCCTTGAAGGCGCTGTTATGTTTGCCCTCAACCAAGGAGAAGTTTGTACTTGTCCATCCCGTATCTTGGTTCAGGAAAGCATTTACGATGCCTTCATTGAACGCGTAGTAGAAAGAACCAAAGCCATCAAATTGGGGCATCCCATGGATCCCAGCACGATGATGGGTGCTCAAGCCTCTAACGATCAATACGAAAAAATTCTGAATTACATCAAGATCGGTGAAGAAGAAGGATGTGAGGTATTGACTGGTGGAGGTGTTGCTCACAATGAAGGTTTAGAAGGTGGATATTACATTCAACCCACTATCCTCAAAGGCAACAATAAAATGCGCGTTTTCCAGGAAGAAATTTTTGGCCCCGTCGTTTGTGTCTGTACCTTCAAAGATGAGGCAGAGGCCATCGAAATCGCCAATGACACCCTCTATGGTTTAGGAGCTGGAGTCTGGACGAGAGACATGCATCAGGCCTATCAAATTTCACGAGCAGTACAAGCTGGTCGGGTCTGGGTCAACTGCTACCACGCTTATCCCGCACACGCGCCATTCGGTGGTTACAAGACATCGGGAATTGGTCGGGAAACACATAAAATGATGCTCAATCATTATCGTCAAACGAAAAACATGTTGATTTCCTACGACAAAAATGCACTAGGATTCTTCTAAATCCATCTATTCATTGGAGCATCTGATGCAAAATTTTGCATCAGATGTTCCCTATTTAACAAAAAAATTATATCTCAAATCAAAAAATACAATGGTTCAAAGAGTACTTGTAACCGACGAAGCCGTAAAAGTCATTGATCAATTGCGAGAGGAACACGGCGAATTGATGTTTCATCAAAGTGGAGGTTGCTGTGATGGCTCCTCTCCGATGTGTTTTCCCAAAGGTGAATTATTGATCAATGAGATCGATGTCTGGCTGGGCAATATCCACGATTGCGATTTTTACATGTCACAAGATCAATTTGAATACTGGAAACATACGCAACTCACCGTTGATGTGGTGCCCGGTCGCGGTTCCAGTTTTTCCCTCGAAATCCCAATGGGCATTCGCTTTGTAATCAAGTCTCGTTTGTATGCTGATGAGGAAATTGCCCAGCTAACACCTGTTCGCCAAGGGGCTTAGTCCCACAAAAAAGTTTATCTTGACGTCTTTGGGCAAACTGGTTCACCCTTGTCTATATAACATCGAACCATCAAGACGTTCCAACTGTAGATAAAAATTTGGCTTATGAAAAAATGGTTTATCCTCTTACTTTGTTGGCTTCCTTTCCTTTCTACTTCGCAAGTCGTCACTGTCTCCGAAGATCTGTCCATTCGAAATAATACTGCCTACGATTTGATTGGTAGACTCGAAGACCGCATTCTACTTTACCGGGAAAAGTCTTCTAGCAAGTTCGAGATCCAAGCCTATGACGAACGCCTACGCCTAAGTTGGGATAAAACCTTGGAATTGGATCACAAAAAGTCAGAAGTCATTGCCGTCATTCCCAATCGTGATCAGTTCAGCATCATCTACCGCTACAAGAAAAAAGGGGTGCTCTATTTAAAAGCCAATAAGTACGACCCGGCGGCCAATTTGGTCGATTCCACCACGATTGCTCAGTACAATCATCGTTTTATGACGCCCAAATTTCAGGTGACCTACTCCGAAGATAAGCGGTCTGTACTCTTGTTTAGTATTGAAAAACAAACGAAGGTCAAAGCCCTCTCCTTTAACCTAAACAACATGCAATTGCGTTGGGACAGCAAGTTTACCCTGACCGATCCTAGCTTTTACACCAATCACATGGAAGTCCTGGTGACCAACAAAGGAGATATGTTTTTTATGGTTTCCCACAACAATCGAAAGTCCAAACGCGACGAACATTATTACGAAATATTAAATTGTCGACAGGGCTCGAGTAAGGTGGAACGCATGACCATCCCTATGGATGGAAAACTGTCCTACGATGTGGTTTTTTCTTACGACAACCTCAATCGAAACCTCGTAGCCGGAGGCCTCTATTCCAATAAAAACCTCAATCGAACGAATGGCTACTTTTCTATGAAAATGCCAGTTGGAAATCCCCAAAATTACAGCTTAAACTTTACTCCTTTTGATGATGATTTTGTCTCTGACCTCGAAGGCAAACGCATCAAAAACACCAAAGGCATCAACGATGTGGAAATCCGAGAGATCGTACTACGCCGAGATGGAGGAATGCTATTGGTTTACGAAATGACCAAATTGTACGAAAGACGACTTGCCAGCGCTGGGCGTGGATTTGGCGCAGTAGACGGCCTTTCCTACACGGTAGATTATTATTACGACAACCTTTTTGTCATCTCCGTACATCCCGATGGACAAACACATTGGAAGAATATACTCCACAAGAAGCAGTATTCGCAAGATGATAATGCCGCTTTTTCTTCTTACTTTTTATTGAAAACGCCTTCTAGCTTGCGTTTTTTGTTCAACGATGAAATTCGTTACGAAAACACGGTCAGCGAGTACGTAATCAAAGGGAGCGGAGAATACGATCGCAATAGCGTACTGAGTACCGAAGATCAAGACATTCGCCTCCGCTTCCAAGATGCCATGCAGATCGCTTCCAATGAATTGTTGGTACCAAGCGAACGCAGAAATCAACTCCGTTTGGTTCGGGTAACCTATTGACAAGACCGATAAATCCAACCAACTGCCCGTTCACCCTTTTCGTCAAAATCAAAGTACACTTCTTACTTTGCACCAAGACCCCATACACCTGTGTTGGTCTTACTTCGGCTATTCACATGTATCCGATAGGGAGCGAAGGAAGAGGGTAAGCGTACTTTACAAAAGAACTTTAATTTCGCCTTCACAACAACTTTTAAGCGAGTCCATTGGTTAAAATGGTAAAATTTAGCTCATGAAAAACTGGTTACTCTTCGTCCTTTTTTGGCTCCCTTTTCTGTCTTCGGGACAGATCGTAACAGTTTCCGAAAAATTGTCTATCCGAAATAATGGTACCTACGAATTGCTCGGTAAAATGGGCGAGCAGGTGCTACTTTACCGGAAAAGATCTGGCCAGCAATTCGAAATTCAAGCCTATGATGAACAATTGCGCTTGACCTGGAACAAGGTGCTCCAATTTGATCAAAAGAAGGCAAATGTCATCGCAATGATTCCCAATCAGGATGAGCTAAGCGTCATTTACGGTTTCAAAGAAAAGGGGACACTTTATTTAAAAGCCAATAAATACGATGCCCAAATTAATTTAATCGATTCCACCACCATCGCCAGTTATTCCCATCGTTTGGTGACACCCAATTTTCAGGTGACTTATTCCGAAGATCGACAGCATGCCCTAATATTCAGTATTCAAAATCAATCCAAAGTAAAGGCCCTCTCCTTCCACCTTCAATCGATGCAGTTGCTTTGGGAAAATGAGTTCTCCATTGCTGTTGCCCAATTTTATACCAACCCTATCGAGGTCCTCACCACCAATAAAGGAGAACTCTACTTGATCATCAGCCATGACAATCGGCGATCCAGCCGAGATCAACACCTCTACGAAGTATTGTATTGCCGGCAAGGCTTAAAGCAAGCCAAACGGATGGCCATTTCTATGGAAGGGCGACTTTCCTTCGATGCCGTATTCTCTTATGATAACCTCAATCGCAATTTGGTAGCGGGAGGACTCTACGCACAAAAAAACTTAAACCGAGCCAATGGCTATTTTTCATTAAAACTCCCCAGTCAGTCTCCCGAAAAGTATCAACTAAAGTTTATCCCTTTTGAAGATACATTTATCTCCGATATTGGAGGCAAAAAAATCAAAGACAGCAAAGGGCTTAAAAATATAGCCATTCGCGACATTATTTTCCGTCGTGACGGAGGCATGCTATTGGTCTTCGAAACTGCTCGACTACACAAAAGAAAACCCAACATGGTTCGGGT
>JBCCSR010000090.1:0-10628 GCA_039199865.1 Bacteroidota bacterium | reverse complement strand
CGCTTTTACTCTATTACAAAAGCACCTCATTTCGGGAACAATCCGGGGCATTAAACTGGATACTAGGCTTCATCCGTTTCCTGACCATTACCTTCATGAGTATTTTGCTTTTATCTCCCCTGCTCAAATCATTGATAACAGAGGTAAAAAAACCCGTTATCGTTCTCGCGCAGGATCAATCGGAATCCATTTTAGCCGATATGAAAGCCGAAGAACAACAGCAATATCAGGATCAATTTCGCCAGCTAGGCGATGCACTGGGAGAGGACTACGAGTTGAAGCAGTATGCCTTCGGCCAAGAGGTACGAGAGGGCATTGATTTCCAATACGAAGACAAGGTGAGCAATCTCTCCAGCTTTCTTCAATCAATGTATGACCTGTATTCCAATCAAAACCTCGGTGCCATCGTCATGGCTACCGATGGCATTTACAATGAAGGCAGCAATCCCATCTATGCTGGTACCAAGTTGGCCGCCCCCATTTATACGGTGGCCCTGGGAGATACTACTGCCAAAAAAGATTTGGTCCTCAAAAGAGTCTTTCACAACAAAATTGCTTATTTGGGAGATAAATTCAGCATTCAGATAGACGTTGCTGCCCAAAATTGTAGTGGAAACAATACCCAGCTCAACATTTCAAGCTACAATAACGGGCAAACGGAATCCCTACAAAAAATTCCCATTAAGATCAATAAAAACGATTTCTTTACCACCAAGGAAATTATTTTAGATGCCAAACGGAGCGGAGTACAACGCTATGTCATTTCCCTCAGTAGAATCAATGGAGAAGTGACCACCCTCAACAATAGCAAGGAAATTTTTGTGGACATTCTGGATGCTCGACAGAAAATACTTATCCTCAGCAATACCCCTCATCCCGACGTCTCCGCGATCAAGCAGAGCATTTCAACCAATAAAAACTACGAAGTAAATACCGCCACTATCGATAAAGCCAATCTCAATGTAGCTACTTATGATTTTGTCATTTTGCACCAATTGCCAAGTCCCAACAATAGTGCGGATGCCGTATTGAAAGTGATGAATGACCGCAAAATACCTCGCTTATTTATTACGGGTATGCAAACTGACTTTCGTCGATTCAACCGACTCCAATCCTTAATTAGTATTCAAGTCAATACCGAGCAAACAAATGATGTGCAGGCCAGCGTCGCCAATAATTTCAGTTTGTTCAACATCGATGAGATCGTCAATCAGGAGTTGCCCAAATTTGCTCCCCTCTTGGCTCCCTTCGGCGAATTTGATGACAATGCCAATACCCAAGTTTTGCTCTATCAGCGCATTGGAAAAGTGGACACCCAATACCCATTGTTGCTCTTTGGGGAAGAAAACAACATCAAAACGGGCGTATTGACCGCTGAAGGCATTTGGAAATGGCGACTCTTTGATTATTTGCAACACCAAAATCACAATGTATTCGACGAATTACTGAGCAAAAGTATTCAATACCTTAGCTTAAAAGAAGACAAACGCAGATTTAGAGTCAGTATGAGCAAAAACATTTTCAACGAAAATGAATCGATCTACTTTGATGCCGAATTGTACAATGATAGCTACCAGTTGATCAATGAGCCAGAGGCGAATATGACCATCACCAATAGTAAAGGCAAGGATTTTAACTTCACTTTCAACAAAACGGGGAAATCCTATGCACTCGATGCGGGTTTCTTCCCCGTCGATAATTATACGTTTAGAGCCAGTGTCATGAGCAGTGGACAGCAACTTACCTACAGCGGCCAGTTTAGCATTCGTCCGGTTCAGTTGGAAGTTTACGAAACAACGGCCGATCATGCCCTATTGCGTTTGCTCAGTGAAAAATACGGTGGTCAGATTGTCTATCCTGGTCAATTGACGAGTATTGCCGATATGATCAAGTCCAAAGAGACCGTCAAACCCACTATCTATCAGACCTCGAAAACTCGATCTGTCATCAACCTGAAGTGGATCTTTTTTATACTGATGGTCTTGTTGACGCTGGAGTGGTTTTTACGTCGTTTCTACGGTAGCTACTAAAGTTTAGGAGAAGACCACTGTCTTTGAATCGCCTCCAAGGCGCTTTCCGTTTTACTGGCGACATAGCCCAATTCAAAAGCCTTGTTGCTATTGAGAGAGACGTCTGCCGGCCTTTTGGCTGCCATGTTGACCTCCGCTTGCCTGGAGGCTTGTATCAAGTGCACCGGATGCCCAAATGTGCGCGCCATTTTTTGCGCAAAGTCAAAGCGCGACATCCGCTCTACCCCTCCGAGATGCCAAATGCCACTTACCTTTTTTTCCAATAACAAAAGTAAGCCCGCAAGGACTTCATAAGCAGCGGCAGCAGTGCGGTATTCATCCGTAAAGGCCTTGATGGGCTGTCCTTTTTCGAGTTGTGCCAGCCAATTGGCCATGAAGCCTAGCTTGGTGCCCGGATGTCCAAACATCAGAGGTAATCTGGCAACACCAGCCTGAGGATAAAGGACTTGAATTCGCTCTTCTGCCTCCGCTTTGTGTCGACCATAAATATTAACTGGTTGGATTGGGTAAGTCTCATCATAAGGGGCATGTTGACCGTCAAAAACCAAATCGGTCGAAGCGAATAAAAAACGAGCGCCACTCTGAGCACACCAATTGGCCAGTCGAGCTGAAACCTCAACGTTGATCAAGGCAGACAAGTCGGGATGTTTTTCACAAAAATTAGGATTGGACAAGGCGGCTAAATGAATAATGGCATCCGGACAATGATAGTCGAGAAAAAAGGATACGGCCGATTCATCAGTCAAGTCCAAGGCGAAGGTAGGAAAAGGGGACTTGAAGACTGGATTTTGCTGATAAAGCCCAATGCATGACCAATTTTTCGGAGGCGCATTCAGAAAATGTCTTCCGAGAAAACCAGAAATTCCCGTGATGAGTAACTTAGGCAGTTGTTTCGGCATCTTTGACGACATTCTTGTTAAATACTTGAATTTCTGCCCTAAATCTATGAAGAATCTAGTATATTTGATCTAGATTTTTTGAAAATAGAAAAACGTACAACAGAACATACCTCTTGGCCTAGCCTACAAATACCTATTCGGCTTGTAAAAACAGTAAAAAAACGTTAATTTTAATGGCAGTTAGCAGCCTAATTGCTTGATTCTGAAACCTTAACCAAAATATACAGCTGCATCCTCGAAGGGATCCCCCGATCTTCCAGACTGCAAAAAAATCTTTCCCATGAACGTAGAAAATTCCATACGAATTTTCCTCGCCTCGTCATTCTGGCGCCATGTTTCCCTCGTATTCCTTGGGCTCAACGCCTTCTGCTCCCATACCTTTGCTCAATCTACTTTCACCTGGGAAAAAACTTTGGGTGGTGACGGTTGGGAAGAACTACAGCAGATGGTAGAAACCCCCGATGGTCACTTCTTGTTTGTGGGCAATCACACTTCGAGTATGAGTGGTGATATTGGACAAGCGAGTCGAGGTCTGACCGATTACTGGATCGTCAAAGTAGATATCAATGATGGTGCTGTACTCTGGGAACATAGCTATGGAGGCAATTTGATTGACAACTGTCGGAGCATCGCCGCAACTAGTGATGGGGGCTACATTTTGGGGGGCTATTCTTCCTCCGGAGTCAATGGAGATAAAACCGAACCCACCAGTGGAGCCTGCTGGAATTGTTTTGATTATTGGATGGTCAAAGTAGATGCCGATGGGCTGATGGAATGGGATCGAACCATTAATGCGGATGATTGGGATGAAGGCAATGCTATTTTACAAACCCTCGACGGAGGTTACCTCATCGGCGGATTTTCCAACTCTTCCATGGCAGAAGACAAATCCGAGAACAGCATTGGCGATATGGATTATTGGATCATTCGAACCGACGCTGCGGGCAATACCATTTGGGACCAAACCTATGGTGGGACGGCCTCGGATTTTCTCCAAGATATGATTGCACTGCCCGACAGTGGGTTTGTCCTGGCAGGATCGAGTTCCTCCAACATGGGAGGCGACCACACTGCCGACAGCAATGGTGGGCAAGATTATTGGGTCATCCGAATCGATTCATTGGGGAATACCATTTGGGAATTCAAGTATGGTGGCGATCAAGACGAAGCCTTACAAGATATCCATCCAACTCGGGATGGCGGTTTTCTCCTCATGGGATCGTCCTTTTCGGGCATTAGTGGCAATAAAAGCGAAGCAAACATTGGAGAAAGAGATTATTGGATTGTAAAAATCGACCCTGATGGCAATCTACTTTGGGATAGAACTTATGGCGCAGATGACAGAGATGAAGGTTTTGGTATTGACCAATCCATCAATGGCAATTATCTGATCAGTGGTTTGTCGCGGAGTGGGGCCAATGGAGATAAAAGTCGGGCCAACATCGGCGGCTCAGATTACTGGCTCATCACTCTCGACGAAGCGGGCAATTTGCTAAAAGAGATTGCCTTCGGTGCCGAACAAAATGACAATCTTTATCAGACGCTCCCAATGAGTGACGGAAGTTTGATATTGGGGGGCATTACCGCTTCAGACATCAGCGGCGATAAGACCGAAGCCTCGCGGGGTTTTAATGATGCCTGGATGGTGCGCTTGGATTGTACCTTAGATTTCGATATCGGCAATGATACCACCATTTGCTTGGGAGAAACAGTCAGCATCGACGCTACCCATCATCCCTGTGTTTGTTGTGAATACGAATGGAATGATGGAGACGCCAACCCCATCAAAACATTTACTCCTACCCAAGATACCGTGATTCATCTGACCATCTCGGATGGTTACAATTGTTATCTAAGAGATAGTTTGGTCATTTCGGTACTTCCCATTCCCAGCGTTGACCTGGGCAACAATACAAGCCTCTGCGATGGCGATACTCTCTCCTTAGACGCGGGAAATACGGGTAGCAATTTCACTTGGTTTCCTTCCGGAAATACCCAAACCTTGGAGGTCACCAATAGTGGTTTGTATGGGGTTAGTGTGACGGATGCCAATAATTGTAGCAATGAGGATGCAATTATGGTCGAGGTCCTTGCCAGTCCGGTGCAGATGTTCCCTGAATTGATCTGTGCTGGAGATAGTCTGTTTCTAGAAAATGCTTGGAGAAAAGCATCGGGGATGTTTTTTGATACCTTGAACACTTACCAAAATTGTGATAGTGTTGTCATCACCGACCTTTTTGTTGCGCCTCTGGACACGACTTACCTTAACTTTATCGCTTGTGATCAAAGCCAAGCTGGCGTAAGCGAAAACTTGTTGAATAACCAATTTGGCTGCGATAGTTTGATCATTACGACGACGATTTTCATCGACGCCGATACCACTTTTCTCTTCGCCAACTCTTGCGATCCAAATCAAGCCGGAGTGAGCGAAAACTTGTTGAACAATCAATTGGGCTGTGATAGCTTGATCATTACCACCACCAATTTCATCGACGCTGATACCACTTACCTTTTTGCCAATTCTTGCGATCCTAATCAAGCCGGAGTGAGCGAAAACTTGTTGAATAACCAATTTGGCTGCGATAGTTTGATCATTACTACCACCAATTTTATCGACGCTGATACCACTTACCTTTTTGCCAATTCTTGCGATCCTAATCAAGCCGGAGTGAGCGAACAATTGTTGAACAATCAATTGGGCTGTGATAGCTTGATCATTACTACTACCAATTTCATCGACGCTGATACCACTTATCTCTTCGCCAACTCTTGCGATCCAAATCTAGCCGGAATCAGCGAAAACTTGTTGAACAATCAATTGGGTTGTGATAGTTTGATCATTACCACCACCAATTTTATGGAAGCCGATACTACCTATCTCAATGCGACCTCGTGCGATCCCAATCAGGCAGGAACGATGGAGACTTTGCTCGCCAATCAGTTGGGCTGTGATAGTTTAATCATTACCACCACTAGTTTTGCCGAAGCCGATACTACTAATTTAGAGGCCTTCAACTGCGACATGAACCAGTCAGGAGTAAGCGAACAATTGTTC
Organism: Bacteroidota bacterium; assembly: GCA_039199865.1. Classification (GTDB taxonomy): domain Bacteria; phylum Bacteroidota; class Bacteroidia; order Chitinophagales; family Saprospiraceae; genus JALZUU01. Next base: position 4,644 of record JBCCSR010000090.1, on the reverse strand, counting down.
TTTAATGTTTTAGGTTGTGATAGTTTAGTGGTGACCACTACTCTTTTCATTGATGCGGATACCACTTATCAGGATGCCATTTCTTGTGATGCCAATCAAGCGGGGGTCGTCGAAAGTCTATTGAGCAATCAATTCGGTTGTGATAGTTTGATCATTACCACCACCGCTTTTGTAGCAGCCGATACCACTTTCCTTAACGCCAGTAGTTGTGATGCCAATCAGGCCGGGATCGTTGAAAATCTATTGAGCAATCAGTTGGGTTGTGATAGTTTGATCATTACCACCACTAATTTTGTGGAAGCCGATACCACTTATCTTAATGCCAATAGTTGCGACGCCAATCAGGCTGGAGTCGTTGAAAATTTGTTGAACAATCAATTGGGCTGTGATAGTTTGATTATTACCACCACTACCTTTGTGGAAGCCGATACCACTTATTTCTTTTTAAACTCCTGCGATGCCAATCAAGCGGGGATCGTCGAAAACCTGTTGAGCAATCAATTGGGTTGTGATAGTTTGATTATCACGACGACCGCTTTCGTGGAAGCCGATACCACTTTCCTTAGTGCCAATAGTTGTGATATGAATCAAGCGGGGACAGTCGAAAACCTATTGAACAATCAATTGGGTTGTGATAGCTTGATTGTCACCACCACCACTTTTGTGGAAGCAGATACGACTTATTTTAACGTGACTTCTTGTGATCCCAACCAGTCAGGGACTTCCGAATTACTTTTGTTCAATCAGCTGGGCTGCGATAGTCTGATCGTCACCACGACCACTTTTGCGGAAGCGGATACCACCTATCTTGATGCTTACACCTGCGATGCCAACCAAGCAGGTAGTTCGACAACCTTGTTCATCAATCAACTGGGTTGTGACAGCTTAGTGATTAGCTCCACTGAGTTCGTTGCGGCAGATACGAGCTATCTAACTGCTTTTAGCTGTGATCCCAATCAAGCGGGACAAAGCAGCCAATTGATGATCAATCAATTCGGCTGTGATAGTCTAATCATCAGCGATGTCTTTTATTTACCTCCGGATACGACCTACGCGCAAGCTACTTCTTGTGATCCGGCACAAGCGGGGACGACCACCGAAATCTTTACCAATCAAGCAGGTTGTGATAGTCTGATCATTACCGCCACGACCTTTGCGGAAGCAGATACGACTTATTTCAATGACATCACTTGTGATCCAATGAGTGCAGGTCAAAGTAGTGTCCTCTACAGCAATCAATTGGGCTGTGATAGTTTAGTCATTTCTACGCTTGCTTTGGTCCTAAGTGATACGACTTTCATTCAAAATTTCACTTGTGATCAAAACCAAAGTGGCCAATTCATCAGCAACCTGATGAACCAATACAATTGTGATAGTACCATTGTACTCAATACCATTTTCATCCCCAGCGATACCACCTTTTTAGCAGAGCAAACTTGCGATCCTAGTTTAGCGGGTATTCAAGTAACGAATCTGAGCAATGCCTTCAATTGTGATAGCGTCATTATTACCAATACGACATTGGTCGCCTCGGATACGACTTTTCTCAGCGCGCAGACCTGCGAAGTTAGCCAGGCGGGAACGATCACTTCTGAGCTACAAAATCAATATGGTTGTGATAGTACTGTCGTTGAAACAATAGTACTCGTTGCGAGTGACACAACTTTCCTGACTGACCAGACTTGTCTCCCCGCCAACGTGGGCATTTTAATTACGGAACAGACCAATCAGTATGGTTGTGACAGTATTGTCCTACTCAATACGACTTTGCTTCCCAACGATATTACTTACTTTGAGATGGAGACATGTAATGTTAGCTTGTTGGGTAGCGACTCCATCACCATGACTAACCAGTATGGCTGCGATAGTTTAATCGTTACCACTTATGCCCTCCCTACGGTAGAAACCGCTATTTCCACTCAAGCGGTCGGCTGTTTTGACGATCGCGATGGCATTATTTTCATTGATACCGTGATCGGTGGAACCGCACCTTATCTGTATGCCCTCGATGATGGTCCTTTTCAGGGCTTTGAGCAATTTTTCCAACTCAGTGCAGGAACTTATCGCGTAATGGTACAGGATGCAGATGGCTGTGAATATGAGAATGAGGTGGTCATTGAAAGCCCGAGTCCTTTCCAAGTCAATTTAGGACAAGACACCACCGTGGAAGTTGGGACCCTACTCACCCTCGATGTACAGAGCAATCAAATCATTGACAGCTTGGTTTGGACCCCACAAATTGACTGCGAAGTCAATGACTGCCTCGCTCCTGTCATACAGCCCCTAGAAACTACACTATATGAACTGTTGGCCTTAGATGCCAATGGCTGTCAGACCCAGAGTTCCGTACAAGTCTTTGTCGCCAAAGAACGACCTGTTTATTTTCCCAGCGCATTTTCCCCCAATGGTGACGGGGTCAATGATTTCTATCGCCCTCATTTTGGATTCAACAGTCAAGTCATCCATCAATTCAAAATTTTCAATCGTTGGGGAGCTTTGGTTTATCAGGCAGAAAACATCAATGCGGCCAATTTTCCGGATGGTTGGGATGGACGATTGAACAATCAGTATGTCAACTCGGGTGTTTTCCTCTACTATGCAGAAATTGAGTTTGTCGATGGTAGCCGAAAAGAATTTTCTGGTGACCTTACCGTTTTACGTTAGCCCTAATCCTCTTCAACGTACAGCGTTCTGGGAGGCGCTAAAGACTGTGTCAGCCGAGAGACAAGAATAATGCTGGCCAAACCCGACACCATAGCCAAAGTACGAAAAGGAAACAAAACAACTCCCTCTTCGATCATGGGATAAGGCAAAAAGATGGGGATGCCCAGAGTAGGGTCTCCTCCTCCAAAACGTAAAATGGCCGCCACCAAAAACCCTGCAAAAGCACCATAACTATTTGCCTTTGGATCAAACAGAGCACAAGCCAAGGCAGGAAACAACAAACAATACACAAAATCACTGCATAAAAACCATAACTCGTAGACACTACCGATATTTAAAGCCAGAAAAGTTGCCGTAATGCCAATAATCCAGATGAAACGCTTGATCATTTTGGTCAATTGCTGAGAACCAATATTAGGGTTGAACAATGGTCGGTAAACGTTCCAGCTGGCCAAGGAAGAAGCAGAGAGAATCGAAGAATCTACCGAAGACATGACGGCTGCCGCTACCGCTCCCAAACCGATAGTAGCGACGATGGGATGCGTAAGATAGCGCATGACATGGGGCAGAATAGAGACCGCAGACTCTGGTGCCGGCATTCCTCCGGCTGGCCAGTTAACCACATCTCCAATCATTCCAATCATCACCGCAGGAGTAGCGACGATCAAACAAACCACTCCTGCCAAAATGGATAACCACATGGCTGTCTGCTCATTTCGCGAGGCCAATACCCGCTGAAAATAAACCTGCCAAGGGATGCCGCCAAAGATAAGTAATAAGGCATAGTCCCACCAATTCCAATAATAGCTTCCCAGGGCCTCTCTGGTTGGCCATAAATAAGCACTTGCCCCTTTTTTTTGTTGATAAGCTGCCCACAAATTGTCTACCCCCCCTACGTATTGGAGGGCGAAAGGCAAAACCAGTAATAGTCCCAAGAGGAGTAAAGATAGCTGTAAGACATCGGTGAGGGCCACGGCCCAGAGCCCTCCCAGTGCAGTGTAAGCGATGGCGATAACTGCGGATATGAGAATGGCCGTTTGGGCATCCAATCCCAGCACAGTCCCGAATGTGGTCCCCAGTGCAGTCAGGATGGCTGCGGACCAAAAAAGTTCGCCAGATAGCGCAGGTAAAAAAAGTAGGGCTGTCAAACGCTTGCCATAGCGTTGAGCCAAGGGATCAAGCATCGTTTTAAAGCGATAACGCCGCATTTTTCGAGCAAAAAATAAGCCACCAACAATTAGACTGAGGGCATAGCCCCAAGGAGCTTGTACCCAAACCAAACCAGAAGAGGCCGTATACTCGGCAGTACCATTGATGAAGCCTCCTCCAATCCAGGTGGCACTCATCGTAAATACGGCGATGTACAAAGGGATAGACCGGCCTGCCAAAAGCACGTCCGTCGCATTATCGGTTTGTCGCAAACCAGCAGCATAAGCACCATAGAAAAAAACAAGTCCGTAAAATACCATCATCGAGATAAAGCCTGCCCATAATACTGTTGCCTCCGTAAAAAAGAAAAGATAAAGACCGGCAAAGCCTAAAAATAGGAGCAATATCAAGGTGGGTTTGAGGGCTTGCAAGCTGGTATTCATAGGCTACAGTAGATTTAATTGGCGTCAAAGTTGTCAAAATTTTAGCGAATTCCTTAGTCAACTCAGCGCATAGTTTTTATTTTGCAACAAAAAACCAAGCCATTGAATAAAATGATCAACAAATCTCAAGCCACTGAATCCTTTACTGTTATTGAGAAAAGTTTGGCTTGGTCAGTCCATCTTTTTACTGCCTCTGGCCTAGTGGCAGGTTTTATGGCGATCTTGGCCATCAATCACCAAAATTGGCGCGAAGCGATGTTGTGGCTGGTTCTTTGCCTGGTAATCGATGGATTGGATGGCTCTCTGGCGAGGGTTTTTAAAGTGGGAGAGGTCCTACCCTACATGAATGGAAAGACAATTGATTATGTAATTGACTTTGCGACTTATG
>JBCCSR010000089.1:0-10649 GCA_039199865.1 Bacteroidota bacterium | reverse complement strand
TGGACGGCAACGGATGCTTGCGGCAATAGTACCGTTCATACGCAAACGTTGACGGTAGAAGATACTGAAGGTCCGACTTTCAATGAAGCTTTACCAAGCGACTTAACCGTTTCCTGTTCCATGATTCCATTGGCAGCAACTTTGACAGCGAACGATAATTGTGATGCAAGTGTATCAGTATCCTTTTCCGAAGTAGGAACTCCTTCTGCCACCTGTAATCAAAACACAACAATTACGCGAACGTGGACGGCAACGGATGCTTGCGGCAATAGCACAGTACATATGCAAACCATTACTGTCCAGGACAATTCCATGCCCAGTTTTAATGAAACTTTGCCTACTGATTTAACGGTTACTTGTACGTCAATTCCGGTGGCTGCCATTTTGACGGCCAGTGACAATTGTGATTTGGGCGTTGCCGTAGACTTTATGGAAAGCAGTCTTCCCGCCAGTGCTTGTCCAGGTATTGAAACCATTACGCGGACCTGGACCATTGAGGATGCATGTGGAAATATCAATCAACACGTACAAACCATTAGGGTAGAGGACAATAATGGACCCAGTTTTAATGAGCCTTTACCGCAAGATGCAACCGTCTCTTGTGCCGCCATTCCCGCTGCTGCCATCCTGACTGCAAGCGATGATTGTACGGCCTCAGTTATGGTTCAATTTACAGAAAATACAGTTCCCTCTACCACTTGTATATCGGCAGCAAGCATTACTCGAATTTGGTCGGTCATGGATGCTTGTGGCAATACGACCAACCATACCCAGGTACTGACGGTGATTGATCAAACGGGGCCTAGTTTTAATGAAGTTTTGCCAACGGATATAGTCCTTACCTGTAATGATCCGATCCCTGTAGCAGCTACGCTGACGGCAAATGACAATTGTGATCCAGCAGCGATTGTGGTCTCTTTTAATGAGCAAAACAATCCTTCTTTGCTTTGTCCGCAAGAATCTACCATTATCCGAACTTGGATGGCTAGTGATGTTTGTGGCAACAATGCGGTACACACCCAAACGATTGCTGTCGATGATGCCAATGCTCCAATACTATCCTGTCCTGCTGACACTACATTGATTTTAGCGGAGGGAGAATGTGAAATTGCAATTGATTTTGCGGCCGTGACCGCCATGGATGATTGTGGTGGAGCGGTGACGATTACACAAATTGATACCACTGGACTCATTTCGGGAGCTGAATTTTTCGTTGGAACCAGTACCTTGATCTATCAAGCTACAGATGTTTGTGGCAATACGGCTACTTGCTCTTTTGACATCAATATTATTCCTTTCCAGGATCCTCCCGGACCATTGCTTTGCAATAGCAATATCAATGTATCGCTTGATCCAAATTGTGAGGCTTTGATGACAGCAGACATTTTTCTAACAAGTGGTCCTTACGGCTGCTATGATTTGTTTGAAGTTGATGTCGCCCAAGGAACTTTTCCCAATTTGACGACGATTCCAAGTAGTCCATTGATTACGGGAGAATACGTGGGGCAAACTTTGACGGTGACGGTTACCGATCCAGCGACTGGGCAAAATTGTTCTACCTTCATTTTGATCGAAGATAAAATTTCACCTGTCTTGACTTGTCAGGATGTGACTTTGCCTTGTGGAAGCGATACGGATCCGGTGGCTGGACCAATTGTTCCTGGAATGCAATTGCCTTATCAACCTACGGTAGATGAACCCTGTGGAAACGTAAATTTAACTTTCAGCGATGAAATTGTCGAAGGCAATTGTAACGTTTCTTTTGAAAGCCAAATCTTGAGAACATGGATTGCGACGAATGTATCGGGAATGAGTGATACCTGTATCCAAACCATTACGGTCGAGCGAGCTACGCTGGCAGATATTTCGGCACCGAGCCATTTTGATGACTTCGACGAGCCCGCTTTTTACTGTACAGACTTTCCGAATAACCCCGATTTGATTCCCGATGCCAATGGATTGTTAAGTGCTTCGCGTACTTGTTTTACACAATCACAGCCGCTGCCAATCAATTTGTCAGCAGGAGTGAATACGATGATTGAGTTTGAAGCGGAGGATCTACCGAGCATGGCCAGTTTGGGGGGGATAGCATTGAATATTAATGATAATGGAACGGCGATTACCTACCAATTGCAAAGCCCCTCAGGTACTTTGGCAAATATCGATGCCCTTAATTTTGCCACTGTCTTCAATGGCGAAAATCCAATGGGTACTTGGGTGCTGACCATTCAGAACAACGGCGTGGACGCCATCATCAGTGATGTCAATCTAGTTTTGAACTATACCTTTTCTATTCGGCCTCAAGGTGCTACTTGTGCGAATTTGTTTTTTAATTACAATGATACCGCATTTCCAATTTGTGATGGCATGTACAAAATCTTACGGACTTGGCAGGTCTTTGACTGGTGCAACTCCGGAGTATTTGCTAACTATTCACAAATCTTGGCCGTAATGGATAAAAAAGGACCTGAAATTGTTTGTCCAACATCGGAGACTTTTAATACGGATTTTGATCAGTGTACTCGCGATGTCCTTGTTCCCCTTCCAATATTGTCTGACAATTGTGCTGCGGATGAAAATCTAAGTTACCAAGTAGAAAGTACTTCAGGGACAGTTGTGACTTTACCAAGTGGAGGTTTTCTCATTCAAGATTTGGAAATCGGCGATCACGTGGTTACTTATCAAGCGGAAGATGCTTGTGGCAATAGTAGTACTTGTGATTGGTCCATCAGTGTAGTCGACAACATTATTCCGGTCGCCGTTTGTGAGTTGACCCATAATTTGACCTTACAAAATTCTCCTCCGGATGTACCAACTTTATTGATGGCGGCTACTTTGGATGATGGAAGTATGGACAATTGTACGGCGGTGAGTTTTACGGCCCGTAGGATGGACAATCCAGATTGTCCTGGTGATGATGCCACGGATTTTGCGGCAACGGTTCCCTTTAATTGTTGCGATGTAGGCAGCATTGTGCAAGTGGAATTTCGGGCAACCGATAATTTTGGCAATAGCAATACTTGCATGGTTGCCGTTACGGTGAATGATTTTACGGCACCGAGTTTTACTTGTCCAGCAGATCGAACAGTGGATTGCTTGATGAGTACACCAGCCACTACGGAGGATTTAGTCGCCAATCCTGGTCCAGGACTGGGAGCTGTTTTTCAAGTTCTTACGGTGGTCAACGGAACGATGACTTACACGGATGATGAGCTTGAGCTTTTGGGTTATTATCCAGTAGAAGACAACTGTGAAGCCAATATTTATATCCTAGAATCGGGAGCGGTAAACAATTGTGGGGTAGGCGTCTTGACCAGAAATTGGCAGGCAGAAGATGTCAATGGCAACTTGAGCTCGATTTGTAGTCAAAGTGTGATCATCGGCAATAGTGATCCTTTTATGATCGTGGATACCGAGGCCAGTTGTGCTCCGTTCACGATAGGGGATAGCGAACAGAACCCTCAAGGACCTCATTCCCAATTTGATGATGTGGAGTGGCCTTGTGATGTTGAAGTCAGTTGTACGGGGCCAATGGATAACATTGATCCGGCAAATACTGGAGAGCCCGAGATCTCAGAAGATGCTTGTGATTTGGTTACCCTCGATTTTAACGATACGGAATTGCCCGTAGTGGGATCGGCCTGTCGCCTCATCCTTCGAGAGTGGACCATCACGGATGATTGTCAACTGGAATTGGTCAACGGAGTGCCCGTTGCTGGATTTTGGACTTACACTCAACAAATCACCGTAACGGATGACAACGCGCCAACCTTCGCCAATTGCAATGATTTGACTGCCCTTGCGGCAAATGCCAATACTTGTACGGGCTTTGTGGTCTTGAGTCCGTCTGCCACCGATGCTTGTACCGAGGCCAGTGATTTAAACTATAGTTATAGTATTGATTTGGACAATGATGGACTAGGGCCATTTACAACGGGCAATGAGAATAATGCCAGCAATAATTACCCCATTGGAACGCACTCCATCACTTGGGAGGTGGAAGACAATTGTGGCAACAAAGCAAGTTGTACCCAACTGTTTAGTGTAGTCGATGGTACAGCTCCTGCCTTGGTTGCGCTAACGACAACGACGGTCAATTTGGTGCTACAAAACGACGGAACGGGTTTGGCCAGCTTAGATGCGGCTACTTTGGATATCAGTAGTATTGAAAATTGTAGTGGGCCGATCTCCTGGTGGATTCAAAATCCATCCTTAGGGGCGGGTCAACTGACTCCTCCGCTCACCATTACCAACTCGACGACGTTCACCTGTGACGATCAGCCCTCTGTATTTGTCGATTTGTGGGGACGGGATCAGGCGGGCAATTGGGCCTTACAAGTAGTACAGGTTGTCGTGAGTGATCCAAGTGGATCGATTTGTCCGGGGCCTTTGGAATCGGCCAACATCAGTGGTGATGTATTGACTGAGGAAAACGAAGGCGTCTGGGAAGTGGAGGTGATGGCCGAGGGAAGCAATAATGCTATTCCCGCTTTTGATATGACGGATGGTAGTGGTTATTACCATTTTGATTTGGCGATTGGAGGAAATTATACCATCCATCCCCACAAAAATAATGATCCACTCAATGGCGTAACCACCTACGATTTGGTCTTGATGAGTCGCCATATTTTGGGGATAGAACTATTGGATTCTCCCTACAAAATTATTGCCGCTGATGTCAATAACTCTGGGACCATCACCGGGTTTGACTTGGTAGCCTTGCGGAAGTTGATCTTGTTTATCGATACGGCATTTGTGGACAATAATGCTTGGCGCTTTGTTGATGAGACCTTTGTTTTTCCTGACCCTTCCAATCCTTTTGCCACCACTTTTCCGGAAGTGATCAATATCAATGGCTTAAGTGAAGAGGAGGTAGCCAATTTTGTGGGGGTAAAAATTGGAGACGTCAACAACAGTGTAAATCCCAATCTTTTGCAAAGTCCAGATACCCGAAATTCGGAGGGAGCCTTATCCTTTGAGGTACAAGATCAATGGTTGGAGAAAGACAGCACCTATTGGATTGATTTTCAGCTGAATGAATTAGCTGATCTTTTGGGCTTTCAATTTGGTTTGGAACTGGATCAAACGGCAGTAAGCATTGAGGATATTGTACCTGGTGATTTGAACCATTTTGGTTTCAATAACATTGGAAGACGCCTCCAAGACCGCGGCATTTTGACCCTGAGCTGGAATCGCAGTGCAGGAAGTCGATTGCAGCCCAAAGCTTTGGCCTTTAGCTTACAGCTTACTGCGAAAAAGGAGCAAGCCCTGCATGATATTTTGACGATCAACTCGGCCTACACCCCCCCAGAGGCCTATCGAAGCAATGCGCAATTGTTGGCCATCCAACTGGATTTCCTCAATCAAATTCCCGGTTCAGACCCACAATTTGCCCTTTACCAGAACCGTCCAAATCCTTTCCAGGAAGAGACAATCATTCCTTTTGAATTGCCTGTAGACATGGAAGTGACTTTATCTGTTTTTGATGTTGCGGGCCAAATTTTATGGGCGCAAAGTGGCTTTTTTGCTAAAGGGAAAAACGAAATAACCTTGCCCAAAAAAGTGCTTCAGCAAAGCGGGATTTATCAGTACCAATTGCGTAGTGCAGCGCATACTGCCAATCGGATGATGTTGTATTTACCCCGGGAGTAAACCCCCAAATTAAGTTGGAATGAATCATCGAGAAAGGCATTGCTTCTTTTGGAGCAATACCTTTCTAATGTATTGGTTATCAGTTTTTAAAATAGTGTAAATCAAGTTGGTGTAAGGCTTTGGAAATCTCCGTCAATTGCTTGGGCTTGAGCCGCTTGAGTGCGATTGAGCTTAGTCGATTATTTACATATATGAAAAATAAATAATTATTTTCATTTTACTTAAAAAACTCCTATCTTCGTAGCAGTTTAAACTCACGATCTAATCGGTTGTTTATACTATCTTTCCAAAAACCTACCAAAGCCTGATAGCGAATCTTTTTTCGCTCATCAGTTGACATTGGATTTCGGGGACTTATTTTCATACAAACCATTCTACACCCTTTATTTTTTAAGATTGTTCCCAACACCAATACGTCTATTCCATTTCAGCTGAAATGGACGCGCATTTCTATCCCACAAACCGACCGTGCATCTGCTTTTGGCAGCGCAAATAACTGATTGTAAAGAAGAACGAAATTTACTGTAATTATAAACTCATGAAATACACCCGAATCCCGGGCCTTCCTTTGCCTGGAGGCCAACGAATTTACTTTCCTTACCTTGTCTTTGCTTTTTGCCTATGCCTTGTTACCTGCTTTTCTATTGACTTAGCTGCGCACGATACTGAAAAGACGGGCCATCCAAGCCCGAGGAGGAGCAATACTTTTGAAAGTTCAATGGAACGCTCACCATTTGTTTGTCCATTGATCAATAGCTTTGGAGATCCCGGAGACATTTGTGAGGGAGAAACATTTGATTTGACTGCTTCAGGTTTGTTTAGTTTGGATTCAACCAGCAACTGCCAGACCAACTTCGGTATTACCTTCCTGTCTTTTTCTGGACCCACAGCACCCCTAGATCCTTATGCAGGAGGAACGGTTTTGGCCACCATCCCTTTTGGAGATTTAGACGATTTTGATATTTCCAGATCGGGTACGGTTACAAATTTAGGAGGCAATTTGACTCCTGGCATTTACAACATTTGCGTCATATTGGACGAGAATCCAACGGATATCACTTGTCGTCCATCTATTTGTTTTGCTTTGGAAGTATTCGCTATCCCTAATGGTGTTCCGACCAATCCAGTGAATGCCTCTTATTGTGGTCGGCAACGACCTGCTGCTTTGCGTGTTGACACACCACCCACCGGGACGATCATTACCTGGTGGACTGCCCCTACTGGTGGAATGGAGGTGACCGGAGCGACACTTTTTCCTCCTTCTGCCAATAACTTTATCACTCTTGGACCATTCTCTAACCCCGCGCCTCCACCACCCGGAGGAGATATCACGCTTTATGCGGAGGTTACCGATCCCAATAATGGATGTGGAAGTGGCAGCCGAGTAGCGGTAACATTGACCCGTTTTGCCGACCCAGTCGTCACCTTCACTGCTCCCGATGACCTTTGTGAAAACGCTGGCATCCAAACGAGCCTAGGGGGAGGCCTACCCGAAGGAGGTACTTATTCAGGTCCCGGCGTTATGGATGATGGAAACGGAATGACTTTTACTTTTGACCCTGCATTAGCTGGTGTAGGGATGCAAACCATCACCTATAATTTTACGGATGCCAACGGCTGTTCGGGCAGTGCATCCGATATGGTGGATGTCTTAGAAGCTCCAGTTTCACCCAGTGCGAACAATATTGTTGTTTGTGATGGTGGATCTACTTTGATTGTTCCCTCGGAGGGGACTAGCCCGATCGTGGTGGGCATGACTTTGTTTTCCGAGTTTTTTGAAACCGATGGCAATGGTACGCGCTATACTACTTCGGTTCCCGAGTTCAACGATGGGGCCAACGATTTCTTTACCAGAACTGATGGAATGGGAATCGATACCAACTACGCCTTGAGCGGTCAGCAAGGTAGTTTTTATTTTGTGGCTCAAGATTTGGATGGCGATGGAGGCCCAGCAGAAGTGGTCTTGAATTTTACCGGAATCAATATTTCTAATTTTACGGGCTTAAATTTCGAGGTATCTCTAGCAGAGGACGATGCCAATGATGGAGATGAAGATTGGGATGATAGTCCTGCGGATAATAATTTTCTTCACATTGATTATCAAATTGATGGTGGGGGTTTTCAAAATTTAATCCACGTTGAAGGAGACGCCTTGGGCAATACCAATGGCACCCCAAGATTGGATACGGACTTTGATGGAGTAGGGGACGGGACGGAGCTTACCGATGTCTTCCAAGCCTTCAATGCTAGTATTCCGGATACGGGATCCGTCATGGACATTCGCATTCGCATCAATTTAGAGGATGGAGATGAAGACATTGCTTTTGATAATTTGATGTTGGGCGGCTTCGACGCCAATGGAGTGATGTTCAAATATTATGATGCAGATCCCGCTCTGGGAACTGCCAATCTATTGGCCGGACCAACGACTTTACCCTATGATCCTGCCACCACTCCTACCAATAGTCCGCAAACTGTTTACGTAACGGTTTGTGCTGCTAATGGCTGTGAAAGTGAGGCAACCCCAGTTGTGGTTACCGTAAATCCTCTACCTTTATTGACTACCATAGTTGAAGATATCAGCGTTTGTCCTGGCGATGCCAATGGTAGTATCGATTTGACGGCAATGGGCAATGCTCCTTTTATTTATTTGTGGTCAACCACGGATGGGGCTGGTTTGATCCCCACAGATGAAGATCAAAACAATTTGACGGCGGGTACTTATTCGGTCACCGTAACCGATGACAGCACTTGTGTCAGTACCTTGGATGTCCTGGTATTGGATACGGTAGATGTGGAAGCACCAGTAATCATTTGCTCAGATAGCATTGGACTGACATGTGGCGACAACACCTTCCCCGATAGTACGGGGACTGGACTTGCCATGGCTACTGACAATTGCTCTCCGATCATCACCCTTGCTTATCTCGACTCACTCAATCTCGATGGCTGCGGTGGTTTGACCGGAACCCTTCTTAGAACTTGGCAAGCTACCGACATCGCTGGAAATAGCAGTACTTGCCAACAAATTATTCATCTCATCGATACCATTTCTCCGACTTTTATGCTTCCTGCGGATACGACCATTGCCTGTGATGATGACCCTGATGATTTGACTTTGACGGGTAACGTGACCAACCTTATGGACAATTGTGGTCCAAGTCCGTTGATGGCCCTTTGGATCAATGAATTGCATTATGACAATACGGGAGGAGATGTGGACGAATTCATAGAAATTGCCGGAACGGCAGGAATCGATTTGGCCGATTACCAATTGGTGGCTTACGAAGGAAGTGATGGAATGATGGAGGGAATGCCGATTACGTTGTCGGGTATTCTTCCTGATGAAGGCAATGGTTATGGCGCACTTGCTTTTGGTCCAACGGAATTGTCAGCCCAATATTTTGAAAACGGTCCAGCGGAGGGGCGAGCTTTAATTGAAGCGGCGACGGGCCTTGTTCTTCAGTTTATTTCTTACGAAGGTGCAGTAATGGCTGTTGATGGGCCCGCTGCGGGAATGACTTCAATCGACATTGGCCTTGCGGAGGGCGAAGGTACTGCGGTCGGAACATCCTTGCAGTTGACAGGTGCTGGAAACGTAGCTGCTGCTTTTGTTTGGAGTCCATCTGCTGCTTCATCGCCTGGATCATTGAACGCTGGACAGACCATTCCCGCCTTAACTTTCCCCATCCCTACTGCTACCTATGCTGATGTATTTACACCGGGTGCTATTTGCCCTGCTGCTGGAATCATTACTCGGACCTGGTTGGTAACGGATGCTTGTGGCAATGCAAATGCCATAACGCAAACCATTACGGTCATCGATACCATCGGTCCGGTGATTGTTTGTCCGATGGACATTAGTATCGAGTGTGATGCAGATGATAGCCCCGCCAACACTGGAACGGCCACGGCCAGTGACGCTTGTGATGCCAATCCAGTCATTACTTTTGCCGATGTGGAAACTCCAGGGACTTGTCCTCAGGAACGCATCATTATCCGGACCTGGACCGCAACGGACGCTTGCGGCAATAGTTCACAATGCACGCAGATCATTACGGTAGAAGACACCACACCTCCGGTACCCCCAAGCATCGACCTGGTGCTAAACATCCAATGTGCCAACGAACTTCCTGATCCAATCGTTTTGACGGCGACTGACAATTGTTCTCCTGATCTTATGGCCAGTCCCATCGACGCCTTTATCCCGGGGATCTGTGCCTCTCGATTTACCCTCAATCGAACTTGGACCTTTACCGATGAATGTGGCAATAGCAGCTCGATTACCCAGATGATTAATGTTTCAGATGATCAGCCGATTGCCTTGACCAGCTGTGCCCCCGATCAAACGATTGGTTGTGCTTCGGGAGCCGTTCCCATGCCTCATTTGATTCAGGTACAAACTCCTTGCAATAGTAGTTTTACGGTGGAGGCCATTGGTCCGGTGGTCAACGGAACGCCCAATTGCCCCGGAACGACTTACACCATTACTTATATTGCAACGGATGATTGTGGCAGAACTGCTTCTTGTGATCAGGTTTACACCATCGACAATGAGGGGCCAGATTTGATTGTGCCCAATGAAATTTGCATCATCGAATGTCCGGAAGATCCGGCGATGATCATCAATAGCTTCAATAATTTTGCTGCCAATGCAGTGGTCAATACTTCCTGTACGGGTTTAGATGCTACCATTTTCAATGATTTTAATCCGGATGGATTTACTCCAGTCGATTGTAACAACAATCCTTTTGCGGTATCCAATGTCAGAGCTTGGCAAACGGTCACTTTTACGGCGATTGATCCTTGTGGTCGGAGCAGTGCTGGCGATATTTTGGTTTTGGTGGTAGACAACACGCCACCTACCATTGTTGGAGAACCATTCCTGACCATTCGCGAATGTGACGATTTGACCCAATCGGAATACGACAACTGGATTGCAGATAATTTGGCAAATATGACGGCGACTGATTTTTGTGGAGAGGTCACTTGGTCTT
>JBCCSR010000088.1:0-10674 GCA_039199865.1 Bacteroidota bacterium | reverse complement strand
GGAAAAAGCAGGCCATTGATCCAAAGGATCCAGTTGATATAGTATTCTCCCAAAATTTGCAGGACTCCAAGCTTTTCTTCTATAAAATCCTCGATTTTTTCACTCAAATCAATAATGATTGAAATCATGGTAAAAATCAGGACCGTGAAAAAGAAGGTAGATAAATACTTCTTAATGATATATCTATCTAAAATTTTTAGCATCGCTCTGGTGGTATGAATAATCTACTTCTAAACATCTAACTGGTTGCAATTTTAAACACTTACGAAAGTATGCTTTTACAACGAAATAAGTAGGCCAAAATTGGAGCACTTACAAGCGGTTTTGCAATTTCACTACCATCTTGTCTTTCCAACTACGAAAATCACCTAACTCAATATGCTTTCTGGCCTCCCCAACCAACCAAAGATAAAAAGTAAGATTATGCAAACTTGCAATTTGAGCGCCCAACAGCTCCTTGCTATGGATTAAATGGCGAAGATAGGCTTTGGTATGAATCTGACTAGTGGTACAAGGACAATTTTCATCAATAACGCTGAGATCGTCTTTCCATTTGGCATTTTTAATGTTGATCATACCCTCACTGGTAAAGAGCAAACCATGCCGCGCATTACGGGTAGGCATGACACAGTCAAACATATCAACCCCCAGAGCAATACATTCCAATATATTGGCTGGAGTACCTACCCCCATCAAATAACGCGGTTTCTCTTTGGGTAAAATAGTACAAACCAATTCAGTATGATGATACATGTCTTCCGCCGGTTCCCCGACGGATAGACCACCAATGGCATTGGCCTCCCGATCAAAACTAGCAATGACTTCGGCCGATGCTTTGCGCAAATCATCATAAGTACTTCCTTGGACGATCGGCAATAGAGTTTGTCGATAATCGTACAAATCTTTGGTGGCATCGAAATGGTCACAACAGCGCTTTAGCCAACGGTGCGTCAATGCCATCGATTTTTTGGCATAACGATAATCACAAGGATATGGAGTACACTCATCAAAAGCCATGATCAGATCACCACCAATCTGTCTCTGAATATCAATCGCTTTTTCTGGACTAAAGAAATGGCGAGAACCGTCAAGATGAGATTGAAAAGTAACCCCTTCTTCTTTGATCTTACGCCGATGGCTAAGCGAATAAACCTGGTACCCCCCACTATCCGTTAAGATGGGTTTTGACCATGCATTAAACCGATGCAATCCACCTGCTCGCTGCAAAATATCTGTACCAGGCCTCAGATACAAATGATAAGTATTGCCAAGGATAATTTGTGCTTTGACCTCATTTGTCAATTCAGCCTGATGCACTGCTTTGACTGTTCCGGCAGTACCTACAGGCATGAAAATGGGCGTTTCAATGGTACCATGATCGGTTTCAATCAAACCGGTACGAGCCGAGGAGGCTTTATCTGTATTTTGTATGGTAAATTTCATGTACTTGTCAGTCTATTCCGATCCAAGCTTAAGAGTACTGCAATCATTATGGTAAAGCCAAAGATAGAAGATCCTCCATAACTAATAAAGGGTAAGGGGATACCAATGATCGGTACCAAACCCATGGTCATTCCAATATTGACAAAAAAGTGGAGAAACAGGATACCCGCCAAACCATAAGCGTAATGGCGAGAAAAGTCTGAACGCTGCCGCTCTGCAATCACAGTGATGCGCAATAACAATAGGAAGAACAAGCCAACAATGCCCAATGTACCAATAAAGCCCTGTTCTTCTCCAACCGTACAAAATATGAAGTCAGTGACCTGCTCGGGTACATAATTTAGCTTGGTCATGGTCCCTTGCAAAAAACCCTTACCTTGTAAACCACCTGAACCGATGGCCATCTTGGACTGCAAAACATTGTACAAAGAACCCTGAGGATCGCAAAGCGAGGGCCGTAGCCATACGTTAATCCGATCTTGTTGATGCGATTGTAGAATATTGTTAAAGGTATAATTCGCCATTACCGAAAATAAACTTCCAATAATGATTAAAGTGAAGATTGGACGAATGAGATGCTGCCGACGTTCTTTCCATTGAATAAAAATGAAGGCCAACAAACCCACAAAATTAGCTAGCAAAACGTAGGATAAGTAGTCCTTTGTAATGGCAAAGTAGGACAAGCCCGCAAATACTATAAACCCTCCCAGCCAATACAATTTATTTTTTTGGTAAGTGATTAGACCCAATATGCTCAGCTGAATCATCCCAATAATGATGAACATGGGATTAAAAACCAAACCCAACACAAAAACCGTAATCACGGAGAACCCAAGAATAAAGAAGTTAACGGAAAAGCCCTCCCGATATAATACTACCAAGAAGGATAAGAAAACCAAAGCCGAGCCCGCATCCGGTTGCAATAAAATGAGGGCCATGGGCAAGAGAAAAAGACCAAAACAAGTAATTTGCGATTTGAAGTTTTTCAAGTCCGTCCCATAACTACTCAAATAAGCAGCCAGTGCCAGACAAGTTCCAAATTTGGCAAATTCTGAGGGTTGTAAGGTAAAACCAAATACGGAAAACCAAGAGTTTGCCCCTTTTACTTTTATACCGATAAACAACACTAGTAGGAGGGCCAACAAAGTAGCTGCGTAGATCAAATAGGCAAAAGTTCGCCAGAAATTCCAATCAATAAAAAGAATGAAAAGCATCAACAGAAAAGAAACTCCGATCCAAAGCGTCTGCTTACCAACATTCGTATTCAAGTCAAAAACCATGGCTCCCAGGGTTCGTTGGTCATCATACCCCACTGTATAAATCATCAGCCAACCCACCCCAACTAAACTGAGGTAAAGGGAGAAGGTCATCCAATCTAGGTTGGATAATCCGGAGATATTTCTTCTACTCATGGATTGAAACTAGGCTGAAGATCAAAGCTACTCCGATCGCTCAACTACCGATTAACTCGCGAGGATTAATTCGGTTGTCCTTGGCAGTGTAGGCACCTGGATAGTCTTTCTTGAGTTGGTGTAGCAGGCGAGCGGCCTCCAATTTGGTAGCAAATGCCCCTGCCTTCAACTTGTAATAAGGTTTTTCGTGGGTCCAATCGACAGAAATCAATGGATATTTGGCTTGAAATTTCGTTTTGACCTCTTCTAATTTTCGGCGATCTGTTGTCGCCAAAATTTGAATTCTCCAACCTTCTACTGATGGCTGAAATTGATTGATCTGGGCCATTCTAAGCATCATTTTAGAGACGATAGGATCTTCATTTACTTTTACACTCTGAGCTTTAAGCATAAAAGTGAAAGAGAGACAGAACAAGGCGAAAAAAATTTTTCTCATGATGACACAATTTTTACTCCCGAAGAACTCCCTAGGCGACTCGCTCCCGCTTCAATCATTTTTTCGGCATCTTCACGAGACCGAATCCCTCCGGAGGCTTTTATTTTAATGCGATCCGCTAGATGACTTCTCAAAAACTTGATCGTTTCCACTTTAGCTCCCTCTCCATTGAAGCCCGTTGAGGTTTTTACATAGTCCAACTCGATTTCACTACAAAGAGAACAGAGTTGCTCCATTTCCTTTTCATCAAGTAGGGATGTTTCGAAGATGAGCTTGATAATTTTTCCTTTCAAATGCGCTGCTCTGGTAATGCTGTCCACCTCATTTCGCACATGTGCCCAATCTCCATTTTTTACTGCACAGATATTGACCACAACATCTAATTCATCTACTCCATCAATAATTGCTCGCTTGATTTCCTCTACTTTAGCGGGAATGGCAGAATATCCCATAGGAAATCCGATAACTGTTGCCACTTTGATCGCACTATCCTCCAGATATTTTCGGGCTGTCCTAACAAAATATGGGGGTACACACACTGCCACAAACTGATGCGCAAGTGCTTCGTTACAAAGGGTTTCTATTGCTTGCTTGTTACAGTCTGCTTTAAGGACTGTATGATCGATGTAACTTGCAAGATTCATTTAGTCTTAGTATTTGGGATCACAGCATCCGACTTCGTTGTAAATTTCATACTGTAACCAATTCCTTAACACAATACAACTTTACTCGGCAATTGGCCGGCGGTCTAATACTCCGCTCAATCTCAAAAGGGAATAAAGTCAGATAAATAATGATTGACGCAAGATATTACAAAAAAGTGAATAAAAATGTGCTTTATCTGAATTTGTTATACAAAATCAGAAACAAGTTAATTACCTAGCCCCTTTCCCAAAGAAATAAATCTTAGCCTGCCCTATTTGGACCCATGACAGTGCTTGTATTTTTTTCCGCTACCACAAGGACATGGTTGATTTCTTCCTACCTTTTTTTCCGCTCTCTTGAAGGTAGCAGGTTTGGCTTTACGGCGGCTGACTGCTTCAGCGGCAGCTCTCGCTCCACCACCATCTCGCTTGTTCGTACTGGTTTTGCTCAAATCCGTTTTCTGTTCCTTGGCTTCTTGTAAAGATCGATCATTTTGGTTTTGGAAAACCAAGGCTCCTTTGGCCAAGTAGGAGGTCACTTGTTCGTTGACACGGTATACCAATTCTTCGAAAAGATTAAAAGCCTCCATTTTATAGACTACAAGTGGATCTTTCTGCTCAAAAGAGGCCGCTTGAACAGATTCCTTTAGCTCATCCATTGAACGCAAATGTTCTTTCCATTCTTCATCAATAATGGCCAAGGCAACCGCTTTTTCAATGTCTTTTGCAATGGAAGCTCCGTTGGTTTTGACTCCTTCCTCCAAATTGGCGGAAATGGCCAAGGGTTGGGCAGAGCCATCGGTAAATGGAATGGCAATGCGCTTGTAACGATGTCCTTCGTTTTCGAATACTTGCTTGACGATTGGCAGAAGCACTTCTGCCATTTTAATGTTCTTTCGTTCGTAAAACTCTAGAAATTGCTGTTGATATCTTTCCACAATTTCCCTTTCGCTGCCCTCGTTAAAATCTGCAGCATCAATTTTTGGATCAATTCCGACCAAACGGAGAGAGTCTCTACGGAAACTTTCAAAGTCGCCTCCATTTTGATGTTCAATGACCAAATTTTCCGTAAGGGAGGTAAACATATTGTAGAGATCTACCGAGAGGCGTTCTCCTGAAAGGGCATTGTTTCTTTTGCTGTAAATGGCCTCCCGCTGTATGTTCATGACATCATCGTATTCCAACAAGCGCTTACGGATACCAAAGTTATTTTCTTCTACTTTCTTTTGTGCTCTCTCAATCGACTTAGAGACCATTGAATGCTGGATGACTTCGCCCTCTTGGTGACCCATTTTATCCATCAATTTGGCAATTCGCTCTGATTGGAAAAGCCGCATTAAATTGTCCTCCAAAGAGACGTAAAACTGAGAACTACCTGGATCTCCTTGTCGACCAGCTCGACCTCGAAGCTGACGATCCACTCGCCGCGAATCATGGCGTTCTGTACCAATAATAGCCAAACCTCCATCTGCTTTGACGCCATCCCCAAGTTTAATATCCGTTCCTCGACCAGCCATGTTGGTTGCAATCGTTACTTTACCCGGTTTTCCCGCTTCGGCAACGATATCCGCCTCCCTTTGATGTTGCTTGGCATTCAATACATTGTGCTCGATACCGCGCAATTTGAGCATTCTACTCAACTTTTCGGAAATGTCTACAGAAGTCGTTCCCACCAATACTGGACGACCAGCCTTACTCAAATTGGTCACCTCTTCAATGACGGCATTGAATTTTTCCCTTGCTGTTTTGTATACCAAATCATCGCGATCATCCCGTACAATTGGCCGATTGGTTGGGATAACCACCACATCCAATTTGTAGATTTCCCAAAACTCACCCGCCTCTGTTTCGGCAGTACCGGTCATTCCGGCTAGCTTGTGAAACATTCGGAAATAGTTTTGTAGGGTAACGGTGGCATAAGTTTGGGTAATGTCCCCAATTTTTACATTTTCCTTTGCCTCTAATGCTTGGTGAAGACCGTCTGAGTAACGACGTCCCTCCATCATCCGTCCCGTTTGCTCGTCTACAATTTTTACTTGGTCGTCGATGACCACATATTCTTCATCGCGTTCAAACAGCGTATACGCTTTGAGCAATTGATGAATGGAGTGCAATCGCTTGGACTTAATCGAGAAATCTCGGATCAAACTATCGCGAGCCTCTGCCTTTTCGTCATCTGTCGTTTCGTCATCATCATCGATCATCATCATTTCAGTGGCCATATCCGGCATAATGAAGAAATTTGGATCTTCTCCACCACGGGCCAGAAATTCAGCTCCTTTCTCTGTAAGATCTACCGTTCTGGTTTTCTCTTCGATGGTAAACAAAAGAGGTTCATCCACCAGATACATATTCTTGGATTGCTCCTGCATATAGTGATTTTCTGCCTTTTGCATCATGACTTTGACCCCATCTTCACTCAAAAATTTGATCAAGGGTCGGGATTTTGGAAGGGCTCGATGCGCACGCAACAAAGCCATTCCTGCCTCTCCTTCGTTTACGCCAATAATGTCATCTTTAAACAAGTTCTTTCCTTCTGCCAGGTAACCCGTTGCCAATTTCTTTTGTGCTGCAATCAGTCGCTCCACCCGAGGCTTGAGTGCCTCGTACTCTTGTTCCTCTGTCCCCTTCGGAACGGGTCCGGAAATAATGAGCGGCGTACGTGCATCATCAATCAACACGGAATCGACCTCATCAATCATGGCAAAATGATGCTTCCCTTGAACGCGCTCTTCGGAGGAGCGCACCATATTGTCTCTGAGATAGTCAAAACCAAATTCGTTATTGGTCCCGTAGGTAATATCGCAGTTGTAGGCATTGGTTCGTTGAGCAGAATGTGGCCTATACTTATCGATGCAATCTACGGTGAGAAACAAGAATTCGAAAATAGGTCCAACCCACTCACTATCCCGTCGAGCAAGATAATCGTTCACGGTGATGACGTGAACGCCCTGCCCAGACAAGCCATTGAGATAGGCAGGTAAGGTAGCCACCAATGTTTTTCCCTCCCCCGTAGCCATCTCTGCAATCTTTCCATCGTGAAGGACCATTCCACCAATCAACTGTACATCATAGTGTACCATGTTCCAAGTGATCTCACCACCAGCAGCAATCCAACTGTTTTGCCAAATGGCTTGATCACCAGAAATGGTCACATAACTTTTCTTTGCCGCCATATCTCGGTCATGATCGGTAGCAGTGACCGTGATTGTTTCGTTTTCTGTAAATCGCCTACAGGTTTCTTTCATGGTGGCAAATGCCTCGAAAAGAATTTCTTTCAGCACGTCTTCCAAATGTTTGTCTCTTTCCTCCTTGAGTTGATCGATTTCCTTGAAGAGGTCTTCCTTACGGAAAAGGTCTTTTTCGGCTTTAGATTCCTCAATCAGATTTTTGATGTCTTCATCAATACCGGCCAAATGTTCGGCGATACGGGCTCTGAATTGATGGGTTCGCTGTCGAAGATCGTCGTCGCTCAAACTTTTCAAACGCTCAAACTCTTCATTGATCTCTTTTACAACGGGGGTGTAAGCAGCTACATCTCGATCGTACTTAGTCCCAAAAATTTTCCCGATTGAATTGGTTATAAACTTGAACATATGCTTTTATGATTTGTGCCTGTTCGGCTTTTTGTCTAGTTCCTGAGCGGGTAAAACGTAGCGTAAATCGACGCCAACTACCCATTTAAAATGAAACTCAAAGATAATATATTCTGAGCGGATGTGGGTATATCGTCTGAGAATATGAAGTAGCTCTTTGTGATTGGTGTATATATGGCTTATCACATTTTATACCAAGCCATTTCCACTAGATTTTCACGACATATTGACACAATATATTGTAGGTAATCTGCCAGAATGCCAATTTTATGTCGTATTTATAGAATCTACCCCAACAAATGATCTTATTCATTAAAGGAAGTGGCTCCTCTAATCTCATTTTTTCATTTTATTTAAATGTAACAATAATGTATCCTATGTCGGTTTTCAAAAACCCTAGGATGCTGGGGCTTTTCTCACTTTTCTTATGTTCTTGTTCTTTCTGATAATTATCTGCCCTTTCAATACCAAGTATGGATTTCGCAAGGGCAATTGATTGAGCAGAGACCGTCCAATAACAACTTTCTCAGCTTCGCTATGTTTCCAAAAAGACTTTATTGTTGGCAGTTGTATCATGGAGAAAAGACTCCTATTCCTATACAAAACTTAATGATTCACTGAAAACGCTTATCTTTCTTGCTCATTAATTTGACCTATTGTTTGCTTATGAAATTATCAGTAATTTTTCGTTTGTCCTTTTTTTGTTTCATTTTTTTCCTGATGACTTGTCGGGACAAAGACGGCTTTCGCAACATCAGGGCCTACTATTTTCCAGTTGATGCTTTAGAAAATGGTATGGTCTACGAATATGAATCTGTCAACAATGACAGTTTGCCAATCGAATACTGGTATTATCGAACACAAAAAACTGATACGGCTACTTATTTTACTGCCAACTACTACGACCAACAATTTATTGTTCGTCAGTTTTCCAATGAGATTGTAGTAGACAATGGGACATTACTTCATAGTTATTTCCTCTACGAATTTGATTCTACCGGTTTGCAATACCAAAAACCTGCTGAAGTGCTTTCTCCGAGTGCCTTTCCCTTTGAGGTTCGAGATTCTGGTGGTATATTTTTGCTCAAACTCAAATGGACTCATCAAGAAGACCCTCCGGTTTACACCACCTTGATTCGCAATCGAAGATATGCTGGGCGTACCACCTATGAATACCGGGGCAAAACCTACGATGCCGTTGTCTTTGAGCTCAAAGAGTTGGTGGATGACTTTAACAACGGTCATTGGGAAGGCCAATACAACGGAAAAGAAATCTATGCGAAAGGGCTGGGCTTGGTTTATTACAAAAAAGAAGTAGAAAAAGATTTCATTTTGGAATACGCCCTCAAAGATACTTTTAGCATGGATGAACTGGAAAGAAGATACCAAAAAACCCTTGGAATGAAATAAATTGACTTTTCTCTTGTAACCATTCCCAATTGGAGTAGTACTCTCAATAGAACATCCAATTTTACAACGATGACCGACGAATACATCATGGGTTTGGTACAAAATGGTGATTTAGGTAAATCTTCAATGTTATTTAAAAGATATAAACTACCTATCTACAACTTTTTCCTACGCATTACCTATGATTCCAATGTGAGTGAAGACCTGACTCAAACAGTGTTTGAACGGATGATTCGCTACCGCAACAGTTATACGAAAAGCAGAGCGTTTAGAGCATGGATTTATCAAATTGCTCGCAACGTCAAGGCAGATCACTATCGCAAAAATAGTAGGATGTATTTCAGTCACATTGATCAGGAAAAAATAGCTTTGACGGAAATGCCGATCACCGAAAAAATGGAGCAAAGAGAACAAAATAAAAATCTCGAACAAGCGCTTGCTCAACTTGGTGAAGAACAAAGAGAAGTCCTACTACTTACTCGTTTTCAAAAACTTAAGTACGCTGAAGTGGCCGTCTTGATGGGTTGCTCAGAGGGAGCCATCAAGGTCAAAGTCCATCGAGCCATCAAAGAACTCAGAAAAATTTATTTTAAAATTGATGCTTTATGAAAGAATCTATTTTAGAAAATCAATTGATCAATTATTTAGAAGGCAGTTTATCGGAAGCAGAAAAAGCAGAAGTGGAAAATGCCTTGACAAGGTCAGAAAGTTTGCAAAAAAAACTGGCAGAATTCAAAGAGTTATTTGAAGGAATGGATCAACTTTTAGAAGAAAAACCCTCGCAACAACTCGATGAAAATTTTTATCGATTGTTAAAAGAAGAGCAACAGCAGGCGCATTTGGCCAAAATACCCAACAATACATTGAAGCACGTAAATATGGTTCCAAATATTTGGACTGTAGCCGCGGCTGTTGCTTTATTGGTTGGTGGTTTATTCATTGGCTGGCAACTGTCCAATCAATCCAACCAAAAGGTACTGACTTCATTAAAAGAAGAAATTCAGACCACAAAGGAAATGATGTTTGCCTTGCTTCAACAAGAATCGGCAAGTAATCGAATTAAAGCCATCAACATTAGTCAAAATTTTCAACAAGTTGATGACGATATTATCAATGCACTTATTCACACTTTAAATAATGACCAAAGTAACAACGTAAAGCTAGCTGCGATTGAAGCTTTGAGTCACTTCTCATCTGTCTTGTCCGCACGCAAAGCCCTCATTCATGCTCTGGGAGAACAAAATAATCCCGTTGTACAAATTGAGTTAATTACCACTCTGGTAGCCATCGAAGAAAAACAGGCCTGCACAGGCCAATGAACCTAGATAAGCGAATATCTTCAGGAAGAATTTCTTTTTGCCCCCATAATCGGCAATGCCAGTAAGCAAGGGTAATATGAGGGCTGTAAAAAGAAATGAAAAAGACAGGGCGTAAGAATACAGGACCGTATTGGGCAACTGCCAACCGAAGAAATCGACTATGCCCGATTCGTCCACTCCCTTCGTGACTGCCTCATAATATATGGGAAAAACAGCCGTAGTGATGGTTAGTGAATAGACCGAATTGGCCCAGTCGTACATGCACCATGCGTTGGTGATGCGTTTGTTGTTCAGTTCAGGTTTGGTCATGCTCCCAGTTAAGAGCATCGAATATAGCCATATTTCTTTGGTACCGCTCTAAGTCTTTTTAGGCGACTGATAAATCACCTTTCGGGCGTTTACTTTGCGCAGTTC
>JBCCSR010000087.1:0-10793 GCA_039199865.1 Bacteroidota bacterium | reverse complement strand
GCTCCGTCTTGAGTTGTAGCCGCGTAAGATTGGGAGTAGAAAAGAAACTTCTACGGCGAGGTTGTTGCTCCGCAACGATAGCCACCTGCATTTTCATTGGCTCAATGTCCAAGATTCCTGCCTGTTGAGGGAAAAGGGCAACCCGTTTGAGCACTTTAGTACTGTATTGTACGCCATCAATCACCTCGCGAATGACGCGGGCGTTGTAGCGACGCACGTCTTGGGCGTAAAATCCTGGATAATCCGATTCTTCCAACAAATTATAAGATTCTACTTCACGGGTGGTATAAATTTTATAGTCCACCAAGACTTGTTGCCCGACGTAAGCGTCCAATGTTTGGGGTTCCACTTTGATGAAGATTTGGTCCTCCAACTGACCGACCAGATCTTCCTGAGTCGTCGCATTTGAATTCTTTCCTTTGACTACACCAATTTTAATGGAGCGAGATTTCAAGCGCTTTCCCTTCACCTCAATGGTAGCGGGGCCAATTGCAAAATTGCCCACGCGTTTGGGTTGTAAGGTGTAAGAATAAGTGAGGGTTCGCGACCACTGTCCATTGATTGAGGTCGTACTGATCGACTGACTTGGCCCACCCAACACATTAAAATCCTTGAAACTGGGCGCCTGAAAATTGCCTCCATTGGCATTACTGAGGGTAAAGGAGACCTCAAAATAACCGCCCAAGACAACTTGTTTGGCATCGGCACTCGCTGTAAAGGTCACCGTCCCTTGCCCCCAGATGAGTAGGGGGAAGCAGTAAAGAAAAAGAACCAATGAAGCATTTCTAATCATATGCGATAGACTTTTCTTTTTTTCTTCGGTTTCTTCTTTTGGGAAGGCGCTTTCAAGTCCGGTTGACTAAAAAACTCGAAGGTTCTCGGTTGGGGTTGACTCTCCTGAATGACCCCATCCGGATTGGATATGACGATCACCTCTAAAGGAGCAGTATACATCGTTGTTCCATCTGCATCAATACTTGCCGCCTCAATGTAGAAATTGCCAATATCTTTGGGTTCCAAAACATAGGAATAGGTGATGCTTTGAGTGACAGCTCCGTTGATCATGCTAAAACTAGAAGCCTGATTGGGGCCACCCAACAAGTGAAACTCACTAAAGGTAGGGGCTTGGAAGTTGGCGGCTTGTCCATTTTCCAAAGTAAAACTCACTTTGAATCGATTGCCTAAGAATACAGAGTCGAGGTTCATGCTTACCTTGAAGACAGGTTCTTGTGCCCAGACCAAATTGAGGGCAAACAAACAGATCACTGAGCTTGATAATAATCGTTTCATTTTTTTCCATTTTTTAATCGCTTACGGAATGGTTTTACTTCCAAAGCGATTGAATCAGCTAAATATTTTTTTGTTGTAATACGAGGGCTACCAATCCTTGTCAGGTTTGGGTTTGCGTCCCTTTGCGTTTTTCATTTTTTCCTGCACCTTTCGCTCTTCATTTTCCATAATTTGCAGCAGTTTCCTAGCTTCTTCCTTACTCAAATCCTTTTCTTGTGGCTCTGGTTGTTCCTCCTCCCCTTCCTGTTGTTGTTGTTGCTGTTGCTGCTGCTGCTTTTGTTGCTCCTCCTCATTGGGATTTTGCTCTTGCTCCTGCTGTTGCTCTTGTTCCTGCTCCTCCTGTTTTTCATCATTTTCATCCTGGCTTTGCTGCTGCTGTTGCTGCTGCTTTTGTTGCTGTTTGAGCATCCGCAAGGCTCTGGCCAAGTTTTGTTTGGTGTCTAGGGCATCTGAGTTATGCCTCAAGGCATTTTTATACGCCTCTACACTTTTGTCGAAAGCTTGGTTGGAATAGTGGGCATTGCCCAAATTGTGATAAGCGTTCGATTTGATCTCGGCATTATCCGTTCCACTAATCGCCTGTTCGTATTGTTTTACTGCTTCTTCATAGCGCTCTTGCTGATAAATGGAATTGCCCAAATTGTAGTGCCCGTTGACGCTGCCCTCTTTTTCCAAAGACTTGCGGTATTGCTCTTCCGCGGTCCGGTAGTCGGAGTTGTTGTAACTTTTATCTGCTTTTCGCAAATAATTATGTGCTGACTGGGCATTCAAGGGGCCTACCGAAACCACCAAAATCAAGAATATCCCATTTAACTTTCTAAGATTCATCGCGCTAATTAATTAGGTCCCAAAAAAATCTTTGCCTTGTAACAAACGGCTCTTGCGATAAGAGATAAAAAATTCGATCAACAAAAGCAAGAGGGCCAAGGCAATGAAGTACTGAAAATAACTTTCGTATTCACTAAAAGAACGTTGTTCCAACTCTCGCTTCTCTACCTTATCAATTTTTTCTTGCAAAGCGCCAATAATTTTATCTCCTTCGGATAGGTTGAAATAACTTCCCCCCGCTTTCTCGGCAATTTCTCCAAGCGTTGTTTCATTGAGCTTACTGCGTACCGGATTCCCCGTTTTATCTCGTTTGTAATCCCAACGACCATTGACTTGATACGGAATAAAGCCCCCTTCATTGGTGCCAACTCCCACGGCAAAAATCAATAAACCATTGTCGCGAGCCCGCTGTACTTCTTCGATGGTTTCTGGTTCGTGGTCTTCGCCATCGGTAATAATAACCATGGCTTTGTGATGTTTATTATCTTCTTCAAAAGATTGTTCTGCCATCCAAACGGCCTCTCCGATGGCCGTCCCTTGGGTAGGAACCATATCGGGGTTTGCACTTTTCAGAAAAAGCTGTGCCGCAGAATAATCCGTCGTCAAGGGCATTTGCAAGTAAGCATTGCCCGCAAAAATGATGGTCCCCACTCTCTCTCCTTTCAACTCTTTGACCAGCTTCTGGGCAAATTGCTTGGCGCGCTCCAGACGGCTAGGACGAATGTCCTGAGCCATCATACTGTAAGAGACATCCAGTGCAATAAATACATCCGCACTTTTTCGCTTGACCTTCTCCTTTTTGGTTCCCCACTGCGGGTTGGCCCAGGCAACAATCAGGGTAGCCACGGCAAAGATCAACAAGCCAAACTTCAAACTGTGTTTGTACTTCGAGACCTGAGGCATCAATTGCTCCATCAAGGCCCAATCTCCAAACTTTTCAATGGCTCGCTTGCGGGCATACCACATCCAGAGAAACAAGCCAAGCAAGATTGGGATGGCCACTAATGCATAAAGATGCATGCTGTATTCAAAACGAAACATGTTTTATTTTTGTCAATTTAAGGAATGGTCCGAAATACGGTATACCTCAGCAAAATTTCTAGCAAAAGTAACAACAGGCCAGCCAGCGCGAAGCGATAAAATTCTTCGCTGTAGCGTTTGATACTGGTTACTTCTATTTCCGTTTTTTCTAATTTATCGATCTCATCATAAATCAATTCGAGTTTTTGAGCCGACTCTGCGCGGTAATAGCGCCCTCCCGTCATGTTGGCAATTTTTTGTAGCAATGCCTCATCAATTTGAACGGTCGCCATCCCAAAAATGTATTTTCCATCACTGCGTCGACTAACTGGCGCCAAAGCTTTTCCACGCGATCCAACTCCAATGGTATACACTTTGACGTCAAACTCTCGGGCAATCTCGGCAGCCGTCAAAGGTTTGACATAGCCTGCATTGTTATCGCCATCCGTCAACAGGATGACAACCTTACTTTTTGCCTCACTATCCTTTAGACGATTCACCGCAGTGGCCAAGCCCATTCCAATGGCGGTTCCGTCTTCGAGAATACCGCATTTGAGATTGGCCAAAAAATCTTTGACCACTTTGTGATCGGTCGTCAATGGACATTGGGTAAAGGCTTCTCCGGCAAAAACGGCCAAACCCATGCGATCATGTTCTCGCTTGCTTACAAACTCTGCCGCAACGGACTTGCTGACTTCTAAGCGATCGGGTTTAAAATCCTGTGCCAACATACTACTCGATAAATCCATCACCAGGACGATATCGATGCCTTCTGCATTAATTTCTTCCTCCTTCAAAGTCTCTTGTGGTCGGGCCAGGGCAATAATCAAGGCCCCCAAGGCCAACAAACGAAGCAAGGGCAAAAGATGATAAAAGCGAGCTTTCCATGAGGTCAATCCTTCCAAGGCTGCCAACGTAGACATCTTCAGACTAGCGTAACGGCCGTCTCGCCGAAAGTAGTACCAAGCGCCCATCATCGGTAAAAGCACCAATAAAATAAGTGCTTCTGGATTGACAAAATTGAAAGTTGTCATCACTTTTTTTAAATTATTATTGCGGCAAATGGTCAACGAAACAATGCATCATGCTCGTTTTGCCAACCGCCAACACATCATACATTCAGATAGCGATCAAGTCACGATTTTCTTTTTCTCTTCACCACCAAACTCTTTCCAGCCTTATCGTGTAAAGATTGTTGATCTTTATTAAAGAATACAGTAACATAAGGCAAAAACAATAGCCCAAATGACAGCACTTTAACTAAGGTCCGCATGAAAGTAGCCGACATCGACAACGGCTCACCATCTACATCGACGACCTCAACTTTCATCATATTTTTCCCTATGGTATTTCCACTGGCAAACTCCATGAGTGCATAGTAGGTGAATAGAAAAATGAAGTAAAGGGTGGTGGTCAAATGCCGATTGTCATATAATTTTTCAACACCTCCGTCCGGTGCTCCTCTACTAAAAATAAGGAAGCAAACGATAATAAAAATGAAATGAAAAATTTGAAAGTCAATCAAATGGGCTAGAAACCTAGGAACGATACCTGCCAAGACCAATTCCTCATTGATTGGAGTAACTTCGCCGCCTTCCTTTTCTGCTAGCGCCGCTTGTGCCCACTCCGAGGGAAAGCTAGTGGCTTCTCCATCGGGTGTTTCGAAAACGCGTTCCTGAGTTTGATTGACAAAGTCTTCTGCGTAGCCCATCAAACGATCATGGGCCTCGATGGGAGGTTCTGCTTTGGCAAATTTCACCAAATCCGCCAGTTCAAGCATTTCTTTCAAACGATCCCGAAAATCATCCGCAAAAGAGATGGCCTTTAGTTGATCCAAAATTTCGTAGGTTGTCGATTCCAGGGCTTGTACTTGATAGCGGCCCTCCAAATATTCTCGAACAATAAAGGTCAATTGACTTTGGTATTCTTTGATTTTCCCCTGTTGCCACAATTTATCGCTCTTGAGTTGTTTCAACTTCTGCATGGCAATGATGTGCGCGGGAATGCGGACGGGAGGGGACGAATCCGTTGCTTCCTGCCCCCTTCTTTTGATAAAGAAAAAGAGCGAAGCGATCAACGCAATGACGCCAAAGACAATTGCTAAAGGAATCAAATCCTCTGCGTTAAAAGGCTCTTCGATAATGGGCTTAATCGGTGCTAAAGTAATGGTATCGGCCAACTCCGGCACACTGACTTCAATCAATAATTCGTTGGTCTCAACTTTGCCCTTGACGCCATTTTGCTCGTATTCAAAAGGAATGGCAGGAATAAATACCGCTCCCGAGTCGAAGACCATTAAGGTGAGATCTTGTTGCAAAACGTACTCTGGACGCTTCCGAAGGGTATCCCAACCGGTTTGTCCGATCATTTCAATGGCCTCTGCCTCTTCCAAGACCGACAGATCGACCTTCTGAATCTTGACATCGGTATCGTAATTGATATTGAGGTGTACCTTGAATTGATCACCAAGCAACATCTGTGTACTATCCAGTGCTGCCGAAACTGAGACTTGGGCGAGCAGCCACTGGGCTGAAATTAAAAATAATATGGTGCAAATAATTCTCCGCATCAATTCTACTGACTCCGTTTCTTAAAAAATTTCAGCAAAGCATTGACGTAAGATTCATCGGTACGAATGCTGACGTGATCTGTTCCACTTTTGCGAAAGGTCGTTTGAAGATACGCATAGTTTTGGCTGAACCAAGTGGCATACTGCGTTCTCACTTTTTTTGAAGACGTATCAATCCAACGCATTTCTCCAGTCTCGGCATCCAAGGCACGAATCAAACCTACCGGGGGCAATTGCTCTTCCCGCGGATCATAAAGATGAATGCCGACAATGTCGTGTCGACGCGAAGCGATGCGCAAAGCATTTTCATAACCTTTCCCCAAAAAGTCAGACAAGATAAAAGCGATGCTGCGCTTTTTGATCAAATTATTGAGGTATTCTAGTGCCTTGCCAATATCCGTTCCTCCTCCCTGCGGCTCAAAATTGATGAGCTCCCGAATGATCCTCAGAATATGCTGTTTTCCCTTCTTTGGGGGAATGAATTTTTCGATTTTACTGGAAAAGAACAAGACGCCGACTTTGTCATTGTTGTTGATGGCCGAAAAGGCCAACACCGCGCAGATCTCCGTCAAAATTTCATTCTTCATTTGCTGAATGGTTCCAAAAAAAGAAGAGGGGCTGACATCGATGAGTAGCATCACGGTTAGCTCGCGTTCTTCTTCAAAAATTTTGATGTGGGGATCTCCAGTCCGAGCCGTAACGTTCCAGTCGATGTTTCGAACATCATCGCCATACTGATAATTGCGAACCTCACTGAAGGACATACCCCTTCCCTTGAACGCACTGTGGTACTCTCCGGAGAAAATGTGTTTGCTCAGACCTTTGGTCTTGATCTCGATTTTTCTTACTTTTTTTAATAGTTCGCTAGTCTCCAAATTTTATCTTGTATTTTTTCGTGCTTTTCAATAGTCGAGCAGATGATCAA
This sequence comes from Bacteroidota bacterium, assembly GCA_039199865.1. Lineage (GTDB taxonomy): Bacteria > Bacteroidota > Bacteroidia > Chitinophagales > Saprospiraceae > JALZUU01. The sequence goes on along the minus strand of JBCCSR010000087.1, from coordinate 4,161 downwards.
TGGGGCCATCTGTTTTGACAAAGGGTTTTAGCTTGGAATAGGCAATCGTCATTTGTTGTTGTCCGTAAATGGGATGAAAACGGGTACAAAATCGGATGCCCTCTTTGCGAACACTGAAGTAGGCAAAGTCTTCCTTTGACAACCATTCCCGGAACGCAAAGTCTTTATAAAACTGATGATTGGCAATCGACTTGTTTAACTGTCGTCGCAAAAAATTACGGTAATCAAAATCACTTTTAAAAATATCCACCAATTGGACGGCCCTTTCCTTTTTCAGATCATAAACAATGGTTTTATTGCTTTGGTGATCTTTCCAGTTTTGATTTGAAGTCAGCAAACCACTGATCAAATCGGAGCTCAGATAGTCGATATTGACCCAAGCGCTGGCCCGAACGATTGCCCGCATCGATGGACTGGGCTCCTCCACCTTTGCGCTCACTTTTGTACTTTGCTCCTTGCATTGCGCTACCCAATCATTGGTCATTTGCTCCATCCATTGATTGAAGGCAGCATTTTTTAATTTGGGATAAAGAATATTGTAATTGGCAGCGTAATCGGCATATTCTACACAACCGATTGCCCATTTACTTTTCAAATTAAAGGTACAAATGTTTTCCTTTCCTTCCGGATAAGAGAAGGTGAGATTGAATTTTTGACGATCCCCAAAGGTTCCTTCCATCTTTCCTCGAACCTGGGCCCAGTCATCCTTTAAAGTCAGGTAAACGTTATCGAACAAGTCCATGTGTCCTTGCACATTGTAGGTCTGGTCCTTGCTTTTGAAATAAATATTCCCGCTGAGCCGATGATCTCCCTCTTTTTGCAAGATCAATTCTACCTTTTCCTTACCGACCATTCCCTTGTAGGCTCTAATCCATTTATTGTCTCCACAATAAGTAGGTACAGTGGCTTCCCGATCGACTTCTGCCAAACGGAACTGTCCACCAATTTGCTGGTTGTAATTGGTCCAGTTGGCAATCAATCCTTGTGGTTTGATTTCTCCATCCAAATGACCGGTCAAGCGCCCTTTGTAATCAAATTCTTGCAATTGGAGTTTACCCTTTTTCAAAAAGCCCACCAGATCAAATTGTGCTTTGCTCCGTAGATAGACGAGTTGACCTCGACAATTTTTACCGTCAAAAGCCAGGCTGATGGATACATCATTCAAATCGTCCATCCGTCCTTTAAAATGCTTGATCCACTGAATTTTCTGGGGTTTCTCAAAAAGCTGGGTGATGCTGTGTTGAGCAATAGAATTTTGCGCACCAGCCAATTGAGCCCAACCGAGTACAAGAATACCCAAAAGCATGACCCCGTAGCTACTATGCTTTGGTCCTTTCCCATCCCTCCAACTAAATACGTTCTGGTTCATGCGCCGTTCAATTTCGTATCCCTGTCGATCCCTCCTCTTTCCCCTAGGGAACTTCAACAGAATTGAGAATTTTGTTGATGATATCTTCTTGACTAATATTTTCGGCCTCTGCCTCATAGGTCAATCCAATCCGATGTCGCATCACATCGTGACAGATATTGCGAATATCCTCGGGGATGACGTATCCACGCCGCTTGAGGAAAGCATAGGCTTTGGCAGCAATAGCCAAATTGATACTGGCCCTTGGAGAGCCGCCATAGCTGATGAGGGGACGCAGGCTAGACAATCCATAATCTTCTGGATTTCGACTGGCAAAGACGATATCGAGAATGTAACGTTCAATTTTCTCATCCATGTACACCTTGCGCACCACTTCTCGGGCCCTCAAGATGGTGTCGGGTTTGACAACGGCATTGATCTTTTCGAAACTTCCTCGCATATTCCGGCGAATGATTTCTCGCTCCTCTTCCTTATTGGGATAAGTGATTTGTACTTTCAACATAAAACGGTCGACCTGTGCCTCTGGCAAAGGATAAGTTCCCTCCTGCTCAATGGGGTTTTGGGTGGCCAAAACGAGGAAGGGTTCCTCTAGCTTAAAAGTATCCGAACCAATGGTGACCTGACGTTCTTGCATGGCCTCCAAAAGCGCACTCTGTACTTTTGCTGGGGCCCGGTTGATCTCATCCGCCAGGATAAAATTGGCAAAAACGGGCCCTTTACGTACAGTAAAATCATTTTTGTTGGGATTGTAAATCATCGTCCCAATGATATCTGCAGGGAGGAGGTCAGGGGTAAACTGAATTCGGCTAAACTGGGCGTCGATGGCCGTCGCCAAGGTTTTGATGGCTAAGGTCTTCGCCAAACCGGGCAGTCCTTCCAACAAAACATGTCCTCTGGACAACAAACCCAGCATCAATCGTTCGATCATGTGGTTTTGGCCGACAATAACTTTAGCGGTTTCTGTATTTAATGACTCAACAAAAGCACTTTCTACGTATATTTGTTGATTGAGTGCCTCAATATCAACTGCCTGTTGCATATGTCTAAGTAGTTTTGATTCTTTAACGAGTCGAGGTTCAACCCATTATAGAACGATTGATTTTAAATACGGATTAAAAAATCACTTTTCCTCTTCGTAAATAGCCCTTTTTCGATGTAATATCGTTGGAATCTTTTTACGAAAGTGGCTAAAAATGCATGCAAATTTCCGAATTTTTTTTAAAAAAACGTAATCTCGATTGTTTCAGCACCAGCATCCAAAAGCTATTTTTCGTTTTTAACTAAAATTTAACAGATGCAGATTTCTCTATCTCTCCGCCAAGGCTTTTGTCTAGGCTTTTGCTTCATGATTTTCTCCTGCTGTCTTAATGCACAGGTATTGGGGATTAAAGACTTTAAAGAAAGACGAGCCGTAGCCGATAGCATTATTGGAGAATTGAAAAATGGCCTAGTTGTCATTCGACTCAAAAGCTATCGAAACAACCTCAATGCGATGGATAAGAGCCTATCCAATGCAAAACTATCAAAGAAAGAGCGCAAACGCCTCCAGAAAAGCAAAGATGCCATGGTCCGAGATCGAGATCGCTTCAATCACGAACTGGTGACGGCCTTTCACGAAAGCTATGATTTCTCCGATTTCCTGGTCATGTACGATACAGCTAGCCATCTGTTGCTCTCCGGAGTGGAGGGAGGTTATTTTCTCAATGAGAATTTGGCAGCAGCACCAGACATCCGTAAAGCAGCGGATCGTCCATTTGTCATTTTGGGAGAGGGGACGCGCAACAAAGAGGGCATCCATGGCCTGGTGGTCTACAACGCGGAAGGAGACGTCATTCAGGCACCATTTCCCTCCTTTTTTGATTTCCGCAATCACAAACGTGGTTTGCTCTCCCTTTTTAGGGGAGATGCTTACGTGCGCAAGAGTGGCGCCAACTTGGTTCGAAATATCACTGCCCGCTTTAACCGCTTCTATCAGGACGAAGCCGGAAGATATTGAAGAAAATAAATCTTAGTTTCGGGGCAAGCTCATCGTGTCTGCACTCCCGATTGTATCCGATTCGTTGAGTGGAGGCAAGAGGGGCTCGATGGCCGTAGTATCTTCGATAACTGGCACCTCTGGCCGGAGGGGGCGGATTGGAATGGGAGGCTTTTGAAAGGTATCAATTGTCATGGCTCTGGCACGAACAATGAGGATGGAATCCACCAACTCGCTGGCGCGCTCCATGACTCTATCCCTACATCTTTTTCTCCTCCTGGTGATAAAAGTGTTGACGCGTTTGTCCACTTCCCCCTGAATCAAGATCTCCCGGGAATCCATTTTCCCCGAAGATTGGAAAGCGGTGAGGAAGAGCGCTCCCGAAAAGACCAGCAATAAAAGAAAAAGCAAAGAATGACGCATAGCGATGATAAAGGATCTAATTTCGCTTAAACAATGATTCGATTTCCTTGAGGCGAATTTGCAAGATGGAATCTTTAGCCCGATTGACCAATGAATCGAATTGGCCGTCGCACAAACTATCCAGGACGACTCTATTGATTTTGTTTTGACGCGCAACCAGCGTATCCACCCGAGCACGTTCCGCTCGGGTCAACAATTGCGACTCTACATCACAGGCCATAAACGGCATGAGAAAAAACAGTAGCAAACAAAAGGCAAAAGACTTGGATAATTGTCGATCCATCATTTTGGGTAGGCCTCAGAGGTCGATATTTTTTCGACGCAATTCAAAATTTTTGCCAAGATAAACTTTTCTGACCATTTCATCTTCCGCAAGCTCTTCCGCAGTACCCGC
>JBCCSR010000086.1:0-10812 GCA_039199865.1 Bacteroidota bacterium | reverse complement strand
CCCGGGCGATCGTATTTCGTTTCATTGATGTAAAAACAACTTCCTAGGGCCAGGGTAAAAGAAGGGGGATCTGCTCGCCATTGCCAGAGGGTTTGGCTTTGAAAAGTAGTGGGATAGGGGAGGGAGATACGTTGCCCATTGATTAGCAGTTGGTATGCATAAGTTTGTCCCGGCTCAACTTGATCGGCGACAACCTTTGCGGTAAAGGCCGTTGTGTGATCAGTAGTCACTGGGGTGGTAGAAAACTTTTTTTCTTGGTGGTCAACAGACCAGTATTCAAACTGTACTTTGGCGGCCTCCTTGGTTTGTACCCAAAGCAAGACCTCCGTCATTTCTGAATAGCCCAGCATCGGGCCAGATTGTAGTAAGGAATTTTGCGCCATAAGTTCAGTGGTCAATAGAACCAAGCACAATAAGAGTTGATGTTTTTTCATGGTGTTAAGAAGTGGTTGATCAAGTAATGAATGGAACGAATTACTTATTGGATGATTAATTTTTCTTGCCTTTGTCTTCGCCCGTCTGTCGTTTGAGAATTTAACCAATACAAACCTGCGCTTAGTTGAGGCATTTGGATCTCGCGATGTTCATTTGGGGCCAGTTGACCTCGCCAAATAATTTGGCCTTGAGCATTGTTGAGGAAGAGGACTAAACTTTGTTCACTTTGAGATTGTAGTTGAAAGGTCCCCGAATTGGGATTGGGAAAAATGGCTAAATTGATATTTTCGTTTTGTGGAGTTGTATGGGTACTGGTGCTGTTGCAATTGAGGTCGATGTAGTTTTGAACCCCTTGTCGAATGCCGTTAAACAAAGGGTAAAAGGTATTACCGGGGCATTCCGTACTACAGCCATCCCGATGACCAGAGATGTGTGCCAAATTGAGGTTGGAAGAATTGTGAAACGAATTGCCCAAGGGATCGATGTCTTCCAAACAGGATTGCCAAGCTAAAAAAGCCTGTAAAGTTTGCTGGGCAGCATTGCTGGGAGGTGTCAACTGAAAATTTCCCAACATGCAAACTCCCGTAGTGCCGGCATTGGTCCCGCAAAAGTGGGCTCCCTGGATGCCTTGCCCTCTTCCTCGGTACAATTGCCCAGTGGGATCGACCAACCAATTGTAACCAATGTCGCTCCAGCCCCAACTATTCACATGGGTATTCCAAATGCTACGAACCACTGCGGCCCAGTCAGTGGAAGTATTGGAGGTGGCTGAGTGGTGGACAATCAGATGCGTTACCTCCGTAATGGTTGGATTGACAATGGTGGGACAGTTGCCCGCCGGACACCAATCTGTTCGTTCGATAATGTTGGGCGTCATACAGGTGCACGCCTCGGGCGAGGCAGGGGCGGTTCCAACAGGTGGAGCATCATTCTCACCGGGATAATAGTAATGGAATTTAAGCTGTTGAACTTGCACGGAGGAATGAGGTAAGATCTTCATCTGAAATTGGATGAAGGCAAAGTCTGCATCAATCAGTTGCATTTGTCCGAAGAAACGTCCAGGCGATTCCGGTGCGTGAGGGTCTACTTGGATGGTTTGCCAGGCATTCCATTCCTGCCCATCGCTAGAGTTTCTGATTTGCAGTTCTATCGGGAGTGTGGATTCGGGCTTGACCTGCCACTCTAAGCTCAAGGCAATAAACGGATCGCGTGCTACAAATGGGATGGAAATGGCATTAGAGCGAAAAAGACCATCCAAATCGTTTCGAATAGCTTGTAGGTGTCCAGCTTCGAAGGTTAAGTTTTTGTGAACAACTTCCGACCATTGATCGAGGAAGGCAAAGGAGTGCACTTGATACTCTTGTGCCTGAGTGATGGAAAAAAATAGCATCCCAGCGAAGAGGAGAGCAGATTTGAAATAGCGCATAATTGATTTTTTACTTAATGGGCACTCACTGCCTTTTGGTAAATTTGGATGGCTTCGCCAAAAACATTGTAGCCATCGCACAAGGGCTGCCAACCTTTTCGTTCATAGAAATTGACCAAATCTGAACTGAGATACAGGTAATTAAAGCCCTTTGCTTTGGATTGAGCGAGCCCGTGTTGCAACAACTGTTCGGCAATGCCTTGCTTACGATGGCTCTCTTCCACGTACAAACAAGCCAGCCAGGGCATCAAGTCTTGTCGACTGATGATGTCATTGACCAGGAGGGCATAAGAACCAATAATTTGCGCTTGCTCCAAAGCCAAATAGAATTTGGGAAGGGCATTGCTTTTGTCTACGGAGTGAAGGATACAATCTTGATAAAACGATAGATTTTGTTCACTTCCCCATTGTTTCCAAAAATATTGGATCCCTTGTTGGAGCAAATCGGGGCGCTCTGATAATTCTATGATGGTCATTATTCCGTTGTTTAAAGCGATTGAACAATAGACTTTTTAGCGAATAGTATTTATTCCAAACAGAATCATTCACCCTAAAGTCCAATAAAGATCGCATTTTTATTGAGGTCATAAAAACCATACTCATCAAATATTAGGGCTTTCTCATAAAAAGAGTATTGTTCAAAAAAAATATTTTGTTGATTTCCAGAGGGTTATGGTTTCTTCTTCAAAAAAGTACTTGAAAATTTATGGAATTTGCGGGGTTGCTGCGTCTAAGTATAGCATCTAACCAGTTGAGATAGGATCCAGTAGATTGGTTAACTGTTAGATTCCATACCACTTCTGAAAAGATGCCTCAGGTTTGGGTGGCGGAGCTTTGTTGTTAGGAGCTTTCGCCAAGGAGGTCGGTTTTGGGCCGATCTTAAGGGCGGGTCCCACCCTTTTTGCCCCAAATGCTATCTTCAGTTAAAAAATCAGAAAGCCCAAAAGTCCAAAAAATTTCTATCAATTTTAAGGAGAAAACCCTTCATCAACTATAGAATGGATGTTTTAATGAAACGAAAAAAGCACAGGAAAGAGCGGTAGCCACGGGTAAAAAATCAAGTGGCGACATCCTTCGAGAAGGTCAATAATTGCATGGCCTTTTCGAATAGGGTATCCATGGGCGCTTCCAACTGGAGGATGGCTTGCCGATGTGGATGTTGAAAGGATAGCGATTGGGCATGCAGCAACATCCTTGGAACAGCCAGGACTTCCCGAAAATATTTGTTGTGTTTGCAATCTCCGTGTTTTTTGTCGCCAATAATGGGATGGTGGATATGGGCAAAATGCTTTCTGATCTGATGTTGTCTTCCCGTTAGGGGAGTGATTTTTACCAAAGAATAACGAGAGTTGGGATATCGACTAATGGCTGCTGGATAGGTCGTTTGGGCTATTTTTTGAAAATGGGTGATCGCTTCCTGCTTGGCTTTGTGTGGATCACTTTGTAGAGCATAATCAATGGCATCCTCTTCCGCGACGAAGCCTCGAACAATGGCCAAATACTTCTTTTGAACTTGCTGTTCCCTAAACTGTCCACCAAGCAAACTAGCCATTGCTTTGCTTTTGCTAAAAAGTAAAACGCCTGAAGTGGCTCGGTCCAGTCGGTGAATGGGGTAAACCCTTTGCTTGATTTGATTGCGAAGCAGTTGTAAGACAAACTCCGTATCCTCACTGATACTGGTGCGATGGACCAATATCCCCCAGGGTTTGTTGATGGCAATCATCCATTCATCTTCGTAAACAATGTCAAAATTTTGACCTCGAAACATAGCAATTGTCTTTGAAATTTGTCTTGTCGGTACCAATCCTATTTTGATCCGTGCAACAAAATTTTATTATTTTAGCTACATTGTCAAATACCAACCAATAAAATAATACAGATGTGCACAAACACAACAATTCGCTGGACTTTTTCCTTGATTTTTATCTTTTGCATGAATGGTCTTCACGCTCAATCCTCGCTCAGTAAGCGGGTAGATCAGGCTGCCGATCAAGTTGAGGCAAAAGTGATTGAATGGAGAAGAGACCTTCATCAGCATCCCGAACTATCTAACCGAGAATTTGAAACGGGCAAAAAGGTAGCGGCCCATTTGCGATCTTTGGGTATGGAGGTTCGAACTGAAATTGCACATACGGGGGTGGTAGGTATTTTGAAAGGGGGAAAACCAGGACCTGTAGTTGCCTTACGTGCAGACATGGATGCCTTGCCCGTCATCGAAAGGGTGGATCTACCCTTTGCTTCCAAAGTCAAATCGACTTATCTAGGGCAGGAGGTAGGGGTCATGCATGCATGTGGGCATGATACGCATGTGGCCATGCTGATGGGAACAGCAGAAGTCCTGACCAAAATGCGAGAGGATTTACAGGGCACCGTCGTATTTATTTTTCAACCCGCAGAGGAAGGAGCACCTCCGGGAGAGGAAGGTGGAGCCAAGTTGATGGTCAAACAAGGGGTTTTACAAAATCCCAAGGTCGATGTTGCTTTCGGCTTGCATATCTCTTCGGGATTGGAAGTTGGCAAGATTCGCTATAAACCAGGAGGAGCAATGGCCGCCGCTGATCGTTTGGTCATCAAGGTAAAAGGCAAACAGACCCATGGTTCTCGGCCCTGGGGAGGAGTGGATCCCATCATTGTTTCCGCTCAGATCATGCAAGGCTTACAACACATTATCAGTCGACAAACTGAGTTGACCAAAGAGGCGGCAGTGATCAGTATTGGTAAGATTGCTGGGGGGGTCCGCAATAATATTATTCCCGAGGAGGTCGAAATGGTGGGAACAATTCGTACCCTAGATGCCAAAATGCAACAAAAAATTCACGAAAAAATTCGATTGACAGCTACCAAAATTGCGGAAAGCCAGGGAGCCGTTGCTGAAGTAGACATCCAGATTGGTTATCCGGTTACTTTCAATAGCATTGAATTGACCAGAGAGATGATCCCAACCTTGTACCAAACTGCGGGTGAAGACAATGTATTGTTGTCGCCAGCAATAACTGGGGCAGAAGATTTTTCCTTTTACGCCAATGAAATTCCCGCTTTCTTTTTCTTTTTGGGAGGGATGCCCAAAGGACAGGATCCCTTTATGGCAGCCCCCCATCATACGCCCGATTTCTTTATCGATGAAAGTGGGTTTAAATTGGGGGTGCGCTCGATGTGCAACCTGACTTTGGATTATATGGCCAAGTACGGAGGATGATGTCGTCCCTTCATCGATTATTCCCTCACTTTTTCTCCCAAAATCAAGTCCAGATTGACATTCTCTTTGATGAGCTGGATGGCCCTCTCTACTTTCCAGGGCGTAGACGTATTGATCTTCACTTCGATCTGATTGATTTTGGTAAAGGCACCTAGCGTATCGAGATGGGTAGAGATGACGGGTAGTTGGTATTTTCGGATGTAATCCATGTGTAGAGGATAGTTTTCGTGGGGAACTTCCAACTTGCCCTCTCCGGTGAGTAGGATTCCGGAGAGCGGGCTATGATTGCCCATCGTCAAGGCCTCGATGCGTTTGAGGGCTTCATCGGCCCGTTTATAACTCACTACCAATAGTAGGTTGTTCTGACGACTAAAGTGAGGGACTTCTTCGATCAAAGAACCTGGAATGATTTGCTCTACCCGATTGGCCAATTGTTGGCCATAATAGAGAATTCGACCTTTGACGGCCCGAGTTACGGTTTTCATAATGGGATTAGACATACTTTTTTCGTAAGGCAAAATCCCCAATAGGTTGAGGCCCATCATGTCTAGTTTCTTGGTCACGTAATGTCGGACCTTATCTATTTTTTGGGGAAGCACTTTGTTGATGATGATGCCAATAATCGGTACTTTTTTTTCTCGGAACAAGGACAGAGACATATTGAGTTTATCAATGGTATTGCCAATGCCCCCTTCTACCACTAGTACCACTTTAGCGTCCAGCATTTTGGCAACGTCGGCATTAGACAAGCCAACAATGCTCCCTACCCCGGGATGGCCCGTCCCTTCGTAAACGACCATCTCGTTGTTTTGGTGAAGGAAATGAGCTGCATCTTTTATTTTTTTATTGTAAGGGAAATCTTCGGGACGATCCAGAAAAGAAGTCGTTGCACCCCTTCCCAAAATTACAGGACTATGAATCTCGGAGGAAAGTTCAAACTGCATGATCTCCGAAAAGAGAAAAGCGTCTTTATCTACTTTCAAATCAATCATTTCCGTAATCTGTTGGCCTACCGGTTTGCAGTAGCCTACTCCTCCGGGGTTGAGACTTTTTAAAGCGGCGATCAATCCGAGGGTAGAAGTGGTTTTACCTACATGTTGGCCCGTGGCGGCTACGTATATTGCTTTGTTCATTTCATTTCTTTGGCATCCCGTGATTTTAAACAAATCTTGGTCAGTTGATCAAAAAATTGATATACCAACGCTTTTTGCAATTGCTAAAGCGTTGTATTGCTAATGTTGCAAGTTCCTAGATTAAGTACACTTGAAAGATAAATTTGTTGAGTATTGAATGCTTAAGATGGCATTCCCTTGAGCACAAAGCCGCTAATGCCATGCGAAGAGAGCATTTTCGGACGTCTCGAACAGTAGTTGAACAATCAAATAGATCGGCTAGAGACTTTTCACTTCACTAACCAGTTTTTGCAAACTGTCTTTTGCATCACCAAATAGCATTCGGGATTTGTCGTGGAAGAACAACTGATTTTGAATACCAGCATAGCCTGGACGCATACTTCTTTTGAGGATAATGACATTCTTGGCTTCCCAAACATTGAGCACAGGCATTCCGTAAATGGGACTACCCGGATCGTCAAGTGCTGCAGGATTGACCACATCATTGGCGCCCACAATGACGACGATATCAGTATTGGGTAATGCATCGTTGGCATCATCGAGATCCAGTAGTTTGGGATAGGGCACATCGGCTTCTGCCAGCAAAACATTCATGTGGCCCGGCATTCGACCCGCAACCGGATGGATGGCATATTTGACTTCAACCCCATTGTTTTCCAGCAAGTCATCTAATTCTTTACAAGTTTTTTGTGCTTGAGCAACCGCTAAACCATAGCCAGGAACGATGAGTGCACTTTTGGAATAGTACAGTTGGATGGCAGCATCATTGATGGTGACTTCTTTGGCCACTTGTTCACCATCGGCTCCCTTGGCTGCGCCTTTGGCTCCTCCTCCAAAACCCCCAATCAATACATTAAACAGAGAACGGTTCATCGCTCGACACATGAGAACGGTCAAGATGGTGCCCGAAGCACCCACCAGAATCCCACCCACCAACATGATTCGATTGTCATAAATCAAACCAGCAGCGGCGGCAGATAAACCCGTAAAGGAGTTGAGTAAGGAGATGACCACCGGCATGTCTGCCCCACCAATGGGAGCTACAAAAGAAAAGCCATAAACCAAAGCGATGACCATAAAAGCAATGGCCAAATAAAATCCACCCCCTTGACCTTGGTAAAAAACGTAAGCTCCCAAGCCCAAGGTAACCACCAACAAAAACATATTGATCAGATCGTGTCGGGGAAGGGTTACGGTGCTGTCCCAAACTTTTCCATCCAACTTGAGATAGGCTAAAATACTACCGGTAAATGCGACGGCCCCAATGAGCAAAGTCGCCAAAACAACAAGTAAAGCGCCACCAGACATTTGCTGGCTACCATTGTAAAAATGCATGAGTTCAACCATCGCCAGAACTACCGCACAAGCGCCTCCCAAGCCATTGAAGATCGAAACCATTTGCGGCATTGCCGTCATTTGTACTTTCTTGGCGGCGATCCAACCAATTAAGGTACCAACGATCATTCCTCCAATGATCCAGATATAATTATTGGGCGCTCCACTAAGGGGATAAACCATGGTTGCCAGGATCGCAATACTCATGCCTATCGCCGCTAAGATATTGCCTCTACGGGCGGTATCTGGTGAGCTCAAGCGTTGTAAGCCTAAAATAAAGGCTAGCGCTCCTAGTAAATAAGACAAATTGATAATAGATGTAAGTGCCATAAGGTGGACTTTTTATTTTTTGAACAAAGTAGGTCGCAATGCTGTCAACCCGCTTAAGCCTTTTTCTTTTTGAACATTTCCAACATGCGATCCGTCACCGCAAATCCTCCTACCACATTGATCATCCCCAATATGATACCGATGGTTCCGATACCGAGGGTGACAAAATCATCGGGTGCAGCCTGTCGAATCAGGAGGATGGCACCAATAATGACCACTCCACTCACGGCATTGGCCCCAGACATCAGAGGGGTATGTAAAACGGTAGGGACTTTAGAGATGACTTCAAAACCCAACAAAACCGTGAAGAGGAGTAGGTAAATCATCAATAGATTCTCGTTAAAAAATTGAAGGGTTTGTTCCATAAATGTATCGTTTTAAATGCTTTTGTTGTTGGTCGCTTACAAGCAACCACTAAGATGGCTTGGTGATCAATGCCGAAGCTAAAATTTCATTCTCCAGGTCGGGTTGATATTTCCCTTCCTCATCGAGTAATAACTTAATGAAGTTAGCGGCATTATTGCTAAACAAAGTACTGGCGTCCTGTGGCATGCTTTCTGCCAAAGCGGAATTGCCGATAATGGTGATGCCCTTATAATTGATGATATCACGATCTTTGGAGATTTCACAATTACCCCCCGAAGAAGAGGCCAGATCGACGACAACTGATCCGGGCTTCATTTTGTCGACAGTAACTTGGGGTAAGAGTATGGGGGCTTTGCGGCCACGTACTTGGGCCGTGGTAATCACAACGTCTGCTTTGGCCGCTCGATTTTGGACTTCTTCTCTTTGGCGTTGCAAAAAGTCTTCGCTTTGTGCCACGGCATAACCTCCTGCATCTTTGTTGTCTTGTGCACCTTCCACTTCGACAAACTTTGCCCCCAGGCTTTCGACTTCTTCCTTTGCCGCTTGCCGTACATCAGACGCTTCTACCATTGCCCCCAATCGACGAGCGGTGGCGATGGCTTGTAGGCCAGCTACTCCAGCTCCCAAAACCAGTACCTTGGCTGGACGAATACTTCCCGCAGCGGTAATCATCATCGGAAAATATCGGGGAAGATGGCTTGCCGCGGAGAGTACCGCTTTGTATCCAGAAATGGAAGCCATAGAAGAGAGAACATCCATTGACTGTGCGAGCGTGCTACGAGGGATCATATCCAAGCTAAAAGCCTGGGTCTGATACTTTTTCAAGCGCTCCACAATATCTGGATCATTGTAAGGCTGAAATAATGAAACGAGAACGGTGCCTGCCTTTAGCTGGGCCAATTCGGTGTCTGGAAGTGGATTAATGCTCAACAATAATTCTGCTTCACGCAAAATTTCGGTTCGACTAGCGAGTTGGCCATAGCTGTTGTACGCTTCGTCGGGAAAACTTGCCGAAACGCCCGCTCCTTTTTCAACGAAAAGGGATTGTGCCAGAATGGGATTTCTCTTTAAGGTTGTGGGGACTAAGGCTACCCGTCGATCATCGAGTTCGTTTAATATACCAATTTTCATAGTACGGAGGCTGATTAGATGCCTAATGTAAGAGAAAGTATTTACAATACAAAGTCTTTGCCTAGAAAGCTAGGGGATGAAAAAACAATAGAAAGGAAGAGGAGGAGAAGTAAACGGACTCATTGGCTTAGAATCCGTTTACCCATTTTATTTTTTAGTGAGACAACTCCGAATCCGTCATCGATTCTTCTTCTACGACCTGTAAACTATTGATGGCAGATTCAAGAGAGGTACTGGCAATCAGGTTGAATTGAGGAGATCGATGGTGTACGCGCAGTAGTGCCTTTTTGATGGTTTCTGATACATCTTCGAAAATCGCCTGGTCGGTCATTTCTGCTTCCGGTTGCATCAAATAAGCAAAGACTCTTGCCATGCCACAATTGGCGATGTAATCTGGAATGAGGCTAACTTTTGTGTCCGCATATTTTGCGGTGGGACCAAAAAAGACTTCATCATCAATAAATGGAACATTCGCACCGCAAGAAATGACTTCCAAGCCTTGCTCAATCATGGCATCAACTTGCTGGCGAGTGATCAATTTGGAGGCAGCGCCAGGGATGAATATTTCTGCACCAATCGACCAAATCTTTTCATTGACTTCGGCAAAAGACAGCATTCGTTCGGATGCCAATTTGTTGCCTGCTTTTTGTAGGAAAAGTTGGGTCACTTCTTTTAAGCTCAAACCCTCCGGTGCTAAAATACCCCCTTCTTTATCTACAATCCCCACGATCTTTGCTCCGTAGGAGGCCAAATAATAGCCAGCAGCAGCAGCCACATTTCCCCAACCCTGAATCATCACTCTTTTGTTGGTCAATTCCTCCTTCCTAAAAATGGCGTAGAAATGCAGGACCGACTTGGCCACTCCGTAGCCCGTAATCATATCTGCTACTGCAAATCTTCGTTCGCCATAAGGGGCGTATCGAACATCCTCAATAATTTTCGAGCAACCATAGCGCAACTGTCCCAAGATGTTTATTTTTTCTCCTTTCATTGATTGTAAATGACCGTTGACAATTCCCTCCTGAGGATGCCATAAACCCAAGTCTTCTGTAATTGGAATAACATCTTTGAGCTCGTCCACATTGAGGTCTCCTCCGGTACCGTAGTAATTTTTTAGCAATGGAAAAACGGCTTGATACCATCTTTGTAAAACTTCTGTTCGGCGAGGATCTTTGGGATCAAAATCAATTCCCGATTTTGCTCCACCAATATCTGGCCCACAGACAGAAAACTTAATTTCCATTACTTTTGCTAGAGAAATGACCTCTTCCTTATTGAGTCCTTTTCGCATTCTCGTACCGCCACCGGCTGCACCATTGCGTAGTGAGTTGATGACGACCCAGCCCTTGGCTTCCGTTAGGGAGTCTTGCCACTCAAAGACAATCACAGGTTTTCTCTGTTTGTATTGTCTTAATAAATCATTCATTGGTTGATTATTTGGTTGTTTGATAGAATATTTT
>JBCCSR010000085.1:0-10833 GCA_039199865.1 Bacteroidota bacterium | reverse complement strand
GTACCGACCACTTCCAACTGTCCGATCATACTTGTGTATTTCACTAAAAGTTCAATCGCGGGGGGCTCATCGTCTACTAAAAGGCATCGTATTTTTTTCATGCATTTGGGTTTAGAATTAAAAATACTTTAAAGGTTTTTTCGAGGTCCTCGATACGAATTTGGTGGTCTTGGGGATAGACGAGGTCGAGTTGCCTTTTGATATTGGATAGGCCAATCCCTTTTTTGTACGCATCGTTTAATTCACCGTTATACTGACTCTTGGTATTCGATACTTCAAACTGGATTTTTTCCCGCCGTGCCCAAAGGTGAATGTTAATTTTCGGATAATCGATATCACCGCTAGCCCCATGTTTAAAGGCATTTTCAACCAAAGACAATAGCAGCAATGGCGATACGGGAAGGGTGGTATCTCCCTCTACTTGACAACGCACTTCCAGGCGTTCTCCGTAGCGAATCTTTTCCAGACCGATAAAATTTTCGATGGTCTGGATCTCCTCTTTCAATGGAACGCTTTGCTGTTGGCTTTTGTACAACACATAATCCAGCATTCCCGACAAACGCAAAATCATGTCTGGTGCTTTGGGAGATTCGGTCAATACGTAAGCATACAAATTATTTAACGTATTGAACAAAAAGTGGGGATTGATTTGCGCTTTGAGAAATTTAAGTTCATTCGCCATTTTCTCTTTTTCCAATCGACGTACTCTGCTCCGTTCCTTTTTTCTCTGAAAATGAGATTCCAATGCCCACAAGGCCATCGCTGGCGAATAAAAGCGAATGACCATAATCAAATAATCTGCCAGTGGAACGTAAGGGGTTCGACTAGTGATCCCTCGAATCCCCTCCAAGCCCCACAAACCCAATCGCCAAATTCCGTAAAGGACAATGGAGGAAGTCAGCAAACTAAGGACGAACCATCCTTTCTTTTTTTGATCATAGAGATAAGGGACTTGCACGTATAGCAACAGGTAATAGGCAGAGGCATACAACAGGACGTGGAGCAAGTTGATTAGCAGTACTCGATAAAGATCGTTGTGTAGGGACATCATCATGGTGTACACCGCATAAATGCCGAACCAAACAAAGATATGTTGCCAGACCTTATTCACGTTGCCAGGGCTTGGATGGTGAGCAATACCTTAAAACTGTTTTCCCCATCTTCGATAATCAATTGGTGACGCTGTGGATAAATCAGATCTAATTGTCGCTTGATATTGGACAATCCAATGCCTTCCTTGTAAGCATCGGTCATGTTGCCACTATATTTGCTTTTGGTATTCCACACTTCACAATGGATGATCCCATTGGCCGCTTTGATATTTATCTTAATCTTTGGACCATCAATATCTCCACTGGCGCCATGTTTGAAGGCATTTTCTACGATTGAAAGTAAAATCAAAGGAGAAACGGGCAGAGATGAATTTTGGTCGGCATGATATTCCACCGCCAAACGCGCTCCGTATCGGATTTTCTCCAGACCTAAAAAATTGTCGATGGTTTGTACTTCCTCGCTCAAGGGCACCGTTTTGTTTTGACTTTGGTATAAAATGTAATCCAAAATACCCGACAATTGCATCACCATCTTGGGAGCTTGGGGAGATTTATTGATGACATTGGAATATAAATTATTGAGGGTATTGAACAAAAAATGAGGATTGATCTGAGCTTTTAAAAATTGCAATTCCGTTGCTATTTTTTCCTTTTCCAATAATTCGATTCGCTCCAATTCTTTCTGGCGATCATGGTAAGATTCCCAGGCCAATAAGATCACTGCTGGCGAGTAAACTTGAACGGATTGACTCAGGTAGCCGCTTAAGCTAACAAATCGGGCATTCGTATATCCCCGCAAATCATCCAAGTACAATACACCGGCTATTCGCCAAAGGAAATAAAGGAAGATGGAAGTGCCCAGAATACTCCAACAAAAAAGCAGGGACTTTCCGGTGTCGAACAGTTGGGGAATTTGCCAATGTTTGAGCACATAGTAGGCCATCATATATAAAGCCAGCTCCACCAAATTGATTTGGAAAAACAGAGTATCCCGCTCTCCGTTTGACCGAATGTAGGTCCAGACCAAGTAGATCGTCAACCAAAATATCACGTGTACGAGCATCCTGCGCATCTTCCACAAGATACGATCTAATTGATGAATTGGCATCAGAAATCTAAGAACGGGCCAAAATCGTATAAGAATGAAAAACAAGCCGCAAATCTCCAGTTCTTCTACGAATAGTTGCCCTTCTTCTACTCTTCCAACATCCAGCCTTTTCTTCCGCTATCTTACGATTAATCAATAACACTGGTTTCCAAAAGACCAAGATTTTCAACGTACTAAAAGCATAAAAAAATGAAAAAATTAATCGTATTGCTGTTCGCCTTATCCCCTGCCTTTTTGCTACAAGCACAATCAGATATTGAATTGATTTCCAGTACCCTCATGGACTACATTGAAGGATCAACCGATGGACAGCCCGAAAGATTGAAAAAGGCATTCCACGCGGACCTCAATTTATATTCCATCAAAAAGGATCAAAGCTTGAGTGTCTGGTCTGGGGTAAACTATATCGCGGATACCAAGGCGGGAAAACCGACGGGGGAAGATGGTAAAATCATTTCCATTGATTTTGAAAACAATGCCGCCGTCGCCAAAGTCGAAATTTCTCATCCCAAAAGTAAAAGTACTTACATCGACTATTTTATGTTATTGAAGATTGAGGGCCAATGGACCATCATTCACAAAATGTACACCAAACGCACTTCCAATAAGACCTTTGAAATCAAAAACTAAAACCACTCATCAAGGGGGTTTCAACAAAATCGCTGCGCATTTGCCAAGCACAAACGTCGTGATCAACCCATTTTTTGTTGAGCCCAAAAACAACGATCTATGAAAAATTACTGCTTTCTTCTTGGAATGATCATCACCTTAATTGGCTGTCATTCCGAGCCCTCGGGCCAAGTTGATTCCCAAGCAATTGCTCCACAAAATGCGAAGGGTAAAATCTTGTTTATTGTCTCCAATGCCCAATATTATGGCCAGTCCAAGATCAGTACGGCCAATCATTTTGCGGAAATTGTTTTGCCCTATGACGTTTTGATCCAAGCGGGATACGAAGTGGATTTTGTCAGTCCCGAGGGAGGCGCCATTCCACTGGGCTATCTCAATACCTCCGACAGCATCGTCAAACAATACCTCTATGATGCGGCCTTTATGGATTTACTGGAACATACCAAGCCTCCTTCCGCAATCAAAGCTGCAGATTATCAGGCCGTTTACTACGGCGGAGGAGGTAGTGCCATGTTTGGTGTCCCCGAAAATGAGTCGATTCAAAAAATAGCGATGGAAGTCTACGAGGAACAAAATGGAATCATTTCGGCAGTTTGTCACGGGACAGCAGGCATCGTCCACCTAAAAACCAAGGAGGGAAAGTACCTGGTAGCAGGAAAAAGCGTCAATGGATTTCCAGATTTGTTTGAAAACAAAACCAAAGCCTATTATCGAGAATTCCCCTTTTCGATCGAACAAATCATTCGAGAACGAGGAGGTAATTTTCAGTACTCTGAAAATGGCTGGGACGGCTTTTTCCAGGTAGATGGCCATTTGATTACCGGACAAGATCCGACCGCCGCGGCAAGTGTTGCCCAACAGATGGTGGAGGTATTGAAAAAGAGAGGGCTGAAAACTTAGGTCAAAAAGGGTTTTCTCATAAAATGAACGGAAATGCACAAGTCGATAGAAAAGCTACCGCACCACAAAATCTGAATACACATAATCCGCTCGCAAATACAGCAAATTACGCAAGCTATCCACGCGATAGCTTTTGCGTGATTTGGGAAATAAAAAACCCGTTTGCTCCTCGTAAGTCAAGTTGCGTACATAGCTACGATGGTCCAAGTGTTGGACCAAATAGGCACAAAGCCGACCATCTTTCTGATCAAAATAATACCACCAAATATCTGGAGTCGTCAAATTGTCGTACTGATTCGGATCGTAATCTGCCCGGATGACATCGACAATGGTTTCGCTGTCCAAAGTATCCGTTCCAGCGTATTGTAGTTGGACGCCCGGATCAACCAATTTGAAAGGCAGGCCAATCACAAAAGTCGAACTGGCGATGGTGTTTTCCAAACTACTGGTCTTCACCTCCTCATCGAGCTCCTGATCAATCCATTTGCTCACTTTCCCCTGCTCTTGTTTGATCAGGTGTTGCTCCTCCTCGGTTTCCCAAGCAATTTCAATCTTGGGATCAGGATAATAATAATAGTGATGACTTTGCCGAACGGATCGTTCGGTTTGTCCCGCTTCATCATAAAGGGCAAAATATTTTTTGAATGCCAAGGATTGCTTTTGCTTCCAATTGTCAAAACCACCATGAACTTGAAAAGCCTTTGTCAAGATGGCAATGATTTTTTCATTTTTTATTTTTTCAAAGGGATTGGTCGAGGTATCGTTGACAACTTGTTGCGTACAGCTAAGCAGCGTGAGCAGCATCAAGGCAAAAGCTAGGGTAAGGGTTCGTCGTATGAAATGGCTTTCCATTTTTCCAGGAAAAATAGTCATTTTTATTGGATTGTCTTTTGGAGCATTTCAATCATTAGCATCAAGTACATGCTTTGGAGATGACTTTAAGTTGGAATACACTTGTCAAATGCATCAAGAGTAGGGCTTGGGGAATCGCTTTTTTACCAATGCAGATCGCTACCCTCCTCCCCTTTGCCTCCCTCTTATTGCTCTATCTTTTCCCAATGAACTCAAGATAATCAAGGCCTTATGAAGCCTGGTAAAATTGTGGATAACTTTAAGTCAATTTTAATATCATTCTGGGCAAATTAATCTATCTTCGCATGCCCTGAAAACTTAATATTTTTTTATCTTAGAGTTTGAAATAGGGCCTACCCCATTTCAAGAGAAGGGAAATTTTAATCGTCCATTCTTTGTATTCAAAAAAGAGAAAACAGCACCGCCAATCGTGGTAAACTACACTTCTTCCACCAATAATTATTGGGGAACAAAAAACAACAGGATTAACGTATTGAACTGAACACCCCTTTCTACCATGAAGGTTGGGCTGTGGTTTGTTTCAACTTGGAGTTGCCCAAATAACCAGTAGTCGAGCCGATCGCTTTACTGAGCTCAAAGTCTAACTCCATTAAAACAAAGTTTTAGATGCCAGAATTTGTACACTTACATTGCCATACTCAATATTCCCTCCTAGACGGAGCTTCGGATATTGGGACCATGATGGACAAAGCAGCTGCCGATGGACAAAAGGGAGTTGCCCTGACCGATCACGGAAATATGTTTGGCGCCTTCAAATTTGTGGCAGAGGCCAATAAACGGAACCTCAAACCGATGATTGGCTGTGAGTTTTATCTGGTAGCAGACCGCCACCGAAAATCCTTTTCCCGCGCAAAGGGAGAGTCCGACAAACGGTTTCACCAACTCCTACTTGCCAAAGATCAAAAGGGATATCAAAATTTATGCAAACTTTGTTCACTGGGCTTTATCGAAGGGCTGTACAGCAAGTTTCCTCGCATTGATAAAGAATTGCTAGAAAAATACCACGAAGGACTCATTGCGACGAGCTGCTGCATTGGTGCAGAGATTCCTCAAGCGCTCTTGAATGGACAGCACGAAAAAGCAGAAAAACTAGTCCAATACTGGCTAGACCTTTTTGGAGAGGATTTTTACATCGAGCTGCAAAGACACCGCGGACTGGAAAACATCAATCAGTTGGGAGTAAGTCAGGAAGATATCAATCAAGATTTGATTCGCTTGGCCCAAAAATACAATATCAAAATCATTGCCACCAATGATGCCCATTACGTGGAAGAAGAAGATTTTGCGCCCCACGATATCCTACTCTGCGTCAATACCAACAGTTTGATTGATCAGCAAAACCGCTTTAAATTTCCCAGTTCTGATTTTTATTTCAAGACCCAAGCGGAAATGCGCAACCTGTTCAAAGATGTGCCTTCCTCTATCGACAACACGATGGAGATTTACGATAAAATTGAGCCACTTCAACTGGCACGAGATGTCCTTTTACCTGCTTTCCCCCTACCCGAGGGATTTACCACCCAGGATGAGTTTCTCCGCCATTTGACCTACGAAGGGGCCAAAAGGCGTTATGGTGTGATCACTCCAGCCATTCGAGAACGATTGGATTTCGAGTTGGAGGTCATTCGCAATTCGGGCTATCCAGGTTATTTCCTCATCGTGCAAGACTTTACGACCACCGCTCGCAAAATGGGCGTGTCCGTTGGTCCTGGCCGTGGTTCCGCTGCGGGTTCTGCGGTCGCTTACTGCGTTGGAATTACCAATGTCGATCCCATCAAATACGATCTACTTTTTGAGCGCTTCCTCAATCCAGAACGAGTATCCATGCCGGATATTGATATTGATTTTGACGACGAAGGACGTTCCAAAGTAATTGACTACGTCATCGAAAAATACGGCAGAAATCAGGTGGCCCAAATCATCACCTACGGTACCATGGCCGCCAAACTATCCATCCGAGATGTGGGCCGCGTAATGGATGTCCCACTCCCCGATGTCGATCGAATTGCCAAAACTTTCCCCCAGCAACTGGGAGCTACGCTCAAACAAGTACTCGCTCAGGGAGATATCGACCCCAAATTGAAGGGGAAGATGAACTCAGAGGACATTGAGCGAGCTTATCAATTCCGTAAACTAGCAGAGGGCAATGACAATATTGGACAAACCATCCGTACCGCCAGAAAACTTGAGGGTTCTATCCGCAATACGGGAATTCATGCCTGTGGAGTCGTCATCACTCCCGATGACATTACCAACTACGTTCCGGTAACGGTCGCCAAAGATTCAGACCTACTCGTCTCCCAATTCGACAACAGCGTAGCAGAAGATGCAGGTCTGCTCAAGATGGATTTCCTGGGACTCAAAACCCTGACCATCATCAAAGATGCCATTGCCATCATCAAGGAAACCCGAGGTATTGATATCGATCCCGATGCCATCCCACTGGAAGATGAAAAGACTTATAAACTTTTCCAAAGAGGGGAAACAATTGGCATTTTCCAATATGAGTCCACGGGAATGCAAAAGTATTTGCGCGAGCTCTCGCCCAACAAATTTCAGGACGTTATTGCAATGAACGCGCTCTACCGACCAGGGCCTCTAGCTTATATCCCCAATTTCGTCGCCCGTAAACATGGTCGAGAACCCATCACCTACGATTTGCCCGATATGGAGGAGCACTTGGCAGAGACGTACGGAATTACCGTCTACCAAGAACAGGTGATGCTGCTGTCGCAAAAATTGGCCAACTTTACCAAAGGTCAAGCCGATGCCTTACGTAAGGGGATGGGAAAAAAGAAAAAGAAAATTATTGATGCGCTCTGGCCAAAATTCCTAGAGGGCTGTGAAAAAAATGGCCATCCCAAAGCAACGATTGAAAAAATTTGGAAAGACTGGGAAGCATTCGCCTCCTATGCATTCAACAAATCGCATTCTACTTGCTATGCATTTGTTGCTTTCCAAACGGCCTACCTCAAGGCACATTACCCCGCCGCGTTTATGGCTTCGGTATTGACCCACAACAAAAATGACATTACCAAATTGACCTTCTTCCTACGAGAATGCAAACGAATGGGTGTGAAAGTACTGGGGCCAGATGTCAATGAAAGTGTATCTCACTTTACAGTAAATAAAGACGGACACATCCGCTTTGGCCTTTCCGCTCTAAAAGGAGTTGGCGAAGGTCCTGTGGAAGCCATCCTCGAAGAGCGCCACAAAAAAGGTCCTTTCTCTACTCTATTCGAAATGCTCAAACGACTCAATCTGGGTTCGGTAAATAAACGCGTGATGGAAAGTCTGGTCCTGGCCGGTGCGCTTGATTGTTTTACCGAAGTCAACCGGACTGCCTACTTTGCGCCTTCCGGCAAACACAATACCTATTTAGAACACTTACTCCGTTATGGGAATGCTTACCAAGCACAGAAAGCACAAAGTATGAACTCTTTGTTTGGCAACTCAGAAGAAGCCTTGATCCAACCGCCAGATATTCCCGAAGTTCAAGAGTGGAGCCTGGTAGAAAAACTGACCAGAGAAAAAGAAGTGACGGGAATTTACATCAGTGGACATCCATTAGACGACTATCGAATCGAAGTTCAAAACTTTACCTCCTGTTCGCTGGATCGCCTGGAAAACTTCAAGGGACAGCTCGTCAAAATTGCGGCCATCGTTACCACGGCCAATCATCGCATTAGTCGAAAAGGTACGGGATGGGGTTTGTTTACCATCCAGGATTACAATACGAATGTAGAATTCCCCCTCTTCAGTGAAGACTATCAAAAGTTCAAACATCTCCTCGAAGTAGGTGAAGTCCTCTACATTGAGGCCTTGTATCAAAAGCGTTACAACAGTGAGGAGTACCAATTAAAATTGCAAAAAGTGAATCAATTAGCAACCATTGGCGAAAGACTAACCCAATCGATCACGCTGAAATTACCGATCGACCAATTGTCGAATGAACTCGTAGACAATATCGACCAACTGTGTAAAAACCACAAAGGCAAACACAAATTAAAAATGACGCTATTGGATCGAACCAATGAAATTAGTATGAACTTAGTCGCCAAGGAAAGAAAGGTCAAGGCCGATATGGACTTTATCAAGGCATTAGACAAATTGGGAGTCAAATACAGCGTCAATTAAAGATCACTTGCCCTCATGTTGAAATCAATCTGCACTGTTTTTATTTGCTTGTGGCTGTGCGCTTCGTCAAATGCCCAGTCGGGTGCGGGGAGGGATGCCCTGAGGTTTGGCTACAATCAAGTTTACCTGGGGCAGGAAGGGCTCTTCAAGCCGGGAGCCTACATCGAATACGCCCGGCTATTTTATGAGCCTTTGCATCTGGGGGTCATGCTGGGTTTTACTCAGGCCAAAGGCATTGTCACCTCCCAAGAAGAGCGCGATCTAACCAGCTTCCATTTCGACCTAAATGTTCAATATGCCTTTTTAGATGATAAGCAAAATTCCCTCAAGTTGCTTTTTGGTTTTTCTGCTCGCTTGTTCGAAACTCAATGGTTAGAGTTGTCCACCGAGCAAACGGGAACCGACACTTTTCTCCGGCCAGGGATCGCCTTCGGCATCAATTACGATTATGTTTTCGATCCTTTTTTCATTGGCTTTCGTGCTATGGGACAGGCCTACAGTAACAACGGAGCCGTTTATTTGCTGGGCGGACATCTGGGATTTCGATTCTAATCTTTCTCCTCTTTAGCTAAAATCCCCATCGTCATTTACGTTTCCTACTTGAGCAAGAATAATCTAGCATTTCGGCTCCCACGATTTCAATCTCGAGCATAACGCATGGAGCGATCAGCCAGAAAGACTTAGAAAACATTCATCCTAAGCTCAACTCAGACGCGCAATGATAGTACGAATCACTTGTGCCCGATCTTTTTCCACCTTTTTCAAAAATGCTTCTGAAACGGCCAATCCTTCATAGTATTTGGCAGACCACAAAATGATTTCAAGCAAAATGGGAATGAGATCAATCCCCTTTTGGGTCAGCGAATAGACTTTCTGAGTCTTGAGCTTTTCGTATACCTTGGAGGTCAAAATTCCAGCACTTTCCAGTCTTTTCAATCGATCAGATAACACATTGGTAGCCATGCCCTCTTTTGACTGTAAGAATTCTTTGTAGAACCTTTTTCCTTCGAAGACCAAATCTCTGATCACCAGCAAACTCCATTTATCGCCCAGAAAATCCAGGGCAAAACTGATGGGACAATCCGAACGAGGAATATTTTTTTTCATGTACACTTGTTTTTTGCAAGTAAAGGTTCATCTTTGCATCACTTGCTTTTTGCAAGTTAGTAATTATTCAACTAATTCTCCAAAAATGGCAAAAATAAAAATAGATTTCAACGCGCTCAAGAAAGCACATTGGTCAGAGCAGGAAGTAAAAAATGCAGCTTTGGTTTTAGACTTTGTTCAACATTTGATGAACGATCATGATTTTGATTATGTGCTTGAAAAATTCGGTAAGGGTTCCTATGTCCAACACAATCGAAGCATGACCAACGGAGTAGAAGGAGTAGTAGCATATGTTCGCAATTTTGTCAAACGCTTCCCAGATTTCACTTACGACGTAAAACACATTTATGTGGATGGTCCTTACGTCATTTTCCATTCCCACTCCACTGCCAACAAAAAACACCGGGGCAATCCTGAGAAGGGATTCAATATCAAAGACACTTGGAAAGTGGAAAATGGCCAGTTGGTGGAACATTGGGATGCCATCCAGCCGATTGATGGTTTTATGAGATTATATGCTGTATTTGCGGGTGGTAGTCTAGCCAATGCAAATACCCTATTCTAGTGGTACTGCTAGCGGCTTGAAGCCGCTAGCAGTAGACCGTGCTGGCAAAGATTCATTCTAAACTTCTGGCCATCAATGCCACCAGGCGGCAGCAAGTGAGAGAGGATTAAATGGCCTCTAACAGCTTATGTGTAAAATGCTCTTTGGCTTGTACGTAAGTAAATACCTCTGTTGGCTGAGCCCCTAGCTTTTTCTTTTGTAACTCTGCGGTAAAAGCCAGATCTAGCTTTTCACAACCCAATTGTTTTGCTCTTCTTAGGGTTTGATAAAGGAGTTGTTTGTAAGTATTGTGGCTCCGAACGTATTGATCCTTTAGGCCTACAATCAATGCATTGTAGTTTTCCTCGCTCTTGTGGCTAAACATCACCCCGACCAAGATGGGAGCCGTTCCCTCATATCCTTCTACACACTCCCCTTTTAAATACAGCTGAATAAAGTCGTAATTGGGATCTTCGTTCATG
>JBCCSR010000084.1:0-10849 GCA_039199865.1 Bacteroidota bacterium | reverse complement strand
GTATCTGAAGAATCTTGTAATTGGTGTTGGAGCAGCTATCGTAATGCTCGGTGCCCTTTTCAAAATTCAGTCCTGGGAAGGTGGAGGATTGATGTTGACCATCGGTCTTTGTACGGAGGCTTTCCTCTTTACCCTTTTAGGTTTACTACCTCCTGAAAAAGACTATTACTGGGAAAAACTATACCCAGGATTAGAACAATATCATTCAAATATTGCTCCGCTTACTGCAGGTGATATTAGTTCTTCCACTCCTCAATTGAATGGAGAGGTGGTAGAGCAACAATTGGGAGGAATGTTGACTGAATTGCAAACAATGTCTCAAAGTTTAGGTTCTTTAAAATCCTTGCAAGAAGTTGATTTTTCAGGAACGAGTGAGCAACTCAAAACAATGAGTAATTTCTACACTCGCATGAACGAGGCGATGGCGACTTTGAATGACTCTTTGGAAGATACCAAAGCATACAAAGATCAGTTGACTGCCTTGAATCAAAATCTGGGCTCGCTGAATTCTGTCTATGGCAACGTATTATCTGCTATGGCCAACATTCGAAACGAGCAGTAATCAGATCTGAGGAAAATCAATTTCATAATGCATTAAATTTAAAGGGAAATGTCAATACCTAAAGAACCGCGGCAGTTGATGATCAACCTGATGTACCTGGTACTGACGGCCATGTTGGCCCTCAATGTCTCTGCGGAAATATTCAATGCCTTCAAATTGGTAGACAAAGGTTTGAAAAAATCAAATACCGTTTTGGATGCAGCAAACACACCCATTCCTGGCCAGGTTGCTACCTTGGCTAAGAAAAAACCCGAATTACAGAAGTACGCTGATCGTACAGAGCCTGTAAGAAAATTGTCCAAAGACTTCTCTGATTACGTCCAAGGTGTCTTCGATAAAATGGTCGATGATGCAGGGGATAAAAATGGCGTTCACGATGAAGGAGACTACAAAATGACTGGTGGTAAAAACAAGATGAAAGGTATCAAAAATAAAGATATCACTACTAGATATTTGGTGGACGAAGGCATCGGCGAAGAACTGAAAGCCAAAATCTTGGAAACCAAGAAGCAATTCATGACCTTCATCGATGAAGCAGATCAGACTACCTTTGCCAGCAACATCTCTTTGGAAGTCGACGACGAGTCCTGGACACTTGCAAAAGACAAGAAAAGTTGGTCTGAATACAACTTTAAGCAGATGCCACTTGGTGCGGTAGAACCGATGTTCACCAAATACATCAACGATGCAAAAAGTTCCGAGTCTGCTGTTTTGAACTACTTATTGAGTAAAGTGGGTGGTGAGGATATCGTTCTGGATAAATTCCAGGTGGTTTCTTCTCCAAAGAAAACCTACATTATCAAAGGAGAGAAGTTTGAAACAGACGTATTCTTGAGCGCTTCTGCTTCTCAATCTTCCAACACGGGAGTTTCCATTTCAGTGAATGGAAGATCAGTCCCAGTGAAAGATGGTGTCGCCAAATTTACGGAGACAGCGAATTCCACAGGAGTCAAGAAATACAAAGCGGCGATTACAGTTACCAATCCCGTTACGAACGAAAAAAATACCTATCAAGGTAATTTCGAATACGAAGTGGGAGAACGTTCTTGCAACGTTGCAGCAACTAAGATGAATGTATTCTACATTGGTGTTGAAAATCCAGTATCTGTTACTGCTGCCGGGATCTCTTCCAACGCTTTGAAAGTAGATCCTTCGGGCATTACTTTGAAAAAAGGAGGGACATCGGGCTATATCGTTACTGCGACTCGCCCCGGTGAAGCAGCCATTACTGTTTCGGGTGGTGGTTTGAAAGCAACCAAATTCCCATTCCGGGTCAAGCGGATTCCCGATCCTATTGCTCGATTGAGTAAGAGTAGTGGAGGTGCAATGGGGAACGGTGAGTTCAAGGCCCAAGGTGGAGTAGGAGCTTTCCTCGACAACTTCGATTTTGATGCGAAGTGTAAAATACAAGGTTATAATTTGACTTACGTAGCAAAAAGACAAGATCCAGTAGAATCTACCAACGCTGGAGCGCGTTATAATGCTAAATCTAAGCGATTGGTCAATCAAGCCAAGCCTGGTGATATATTTTACTTTGACAATGTAAAAGCCAAGTGCCCTGGTGACAAAGCCGGTCGTAAGATCAATTCTATGGTATTTAAGATTAAATAATATCAAATAAATTTTGTCATGAAGATCGTTTTGAAATTTTTTAGTTTATGTCTGCTTGGAGTGCTTTTCTGCTATACGCCAGCAATGGCGCAGGAGCCCGCAGAGACCGGTGGTTTTAGAACAGAAGCGGATGATCCTCCTTTGGATGATATCGTTGAAAAAAGAATCATTGACGAGCGTCGGGTATTGCCTTACCAGCCTTTACGCGAAGCAGATATCTTTTGGGAAAAAAGAATCTGGCGGGTTATTGATATTCGAGAGAAGATGAATCTTCCTTTCGCTTATCCAGAAATGCCATTCTTTACTATCTTGATGGATGCTGCGGTAAATGGTGACATTACGGTATACAGTACCGAAGATGATAAATTCACTAGTCCGCTCAACCCTGATGAGGTGGCCACCATGGGAGCTACGGTCGATACGGTAATTACTTTCGATCCGGAAACCTATGAGGAGCAGATTCAGGTCGTTCGCAACGAGTTGAACCCCGAGGATGTCAAACGCTTCAGAGTAAAAGAGGTTTGGTACTTCGACGAAGAAACTTCCACCCTGCAAGTAAGAGTACTGGGAATTGCACCATTGATCGACGTAAAAGATGAGAATGGTAACTTCCGTTACGAAAAACCGATGTTTTGGAGCTATTATCCAGAGTGTCGTGAAATTCTTGCTCGACATAAGGTATTTAATGCCGCAAACGACTCCAATCCCATAACCTGGGAAGATCTCTTTGAAATGAGGTTCTTTTCGAGTTATATTTATAAAGCATCCAATGTTCAAGACTTCCGTCTTCAGGATGTTTATACGGGTGTTGACCTATTGCTAGAGGCAGACAAAATAAAACAAGAGATCTTCAACTTCGAACATGATTTATGGTCCTACTAGTGTAGGATGCTTAAACAGTTCTTATAAAATCGACGTCCAGATTTCCTTGCGAAGTCTGGACGTTGTTTTTTAGGGCAATTCTTGTTGCCCATTCCTATTTATGACGACTTAAAAAATAACTTACCGATCTCATTAAATGATTTGAACGGAAGTTCATTGAGTACAAAACGGTTAATGAAATCTAGAAAGGGAAGTCATTTTTTGAGCACTACTTGAGAAGGAAAAAATGCAAGTCAGTGGCCTTCCATTACAGAATCATCGGACGAATGTTCCGCGAATGTTCCGCTGGATTTCGAAACTTTGAACAAATCCTTATATTTACCTGATTTTGTGGATCAGATTTCGTTTATATCATGTTCTAAGGTCACAACCAAGCACACAATATGTTTAAAAAATTTCCCTTTTATCGGCAATTGGACCAAATGGATTGCGGTCCGACCTGTCTACGAATGATTGCTGAACATTTTGGGAAATCTTATTCTTTACAATTTCTACGAGACCGCTGCTACATCGATCGGGAAGGTGTCTCCTTGATGGGGATCAGCGATGCAGCAGAAAGCATCGGGATGCGTACCTTGGCCATTAAAATTCCCTACGATACAGATGACGAGGAAGAGGCTTCTCTACTGCAAGTAGATCTGCCTTGTATTGCGCACTGGCGACAAAGACATTTCGTTGTGGTGTATAAAATGGATAAGAAGAATGTGTGGGTTGCAGACCCCGGAAAGGGGAAGATCAAGATGAAGCGGAAAGATTTTGAGCGGGGTTGGTTGAGTGATGGTAGTCGAGGAATTATTTTGATGTTGGAACCCAGTCCTGATTTTTATGGACAAGACGAAGAAGTTGTCAACAAAACGGGCTTAAGCTTTCTGATCAAGTATTTCAAACCTTACAAGGGGCTAATTTTACAACTGTTGCTGGGATTAACCCTTGCCAGCTTGTTCCAGTTGATCTTTCCCTTCTTGACCCAGGCGATTGTGGATGTGGGAATTGAAAATCGAAATCTCAATTTCATTTATTTGATTTTGGGGGCGCAGCTCATGTTGTTTTTGAGCCAAACCTCCGTCAAATTCATTCAGAGTTGGATTCTGTTGCATATTGGTACACGGATTAATGTCAGTTTGATTTCAGACTTTCTCATCAAGCTGATGCGATTGCCAATTGGTTTTTTCGATATCAAGATGATTGGAGATTTGCTCCAGCGAATTAAAGACCATGATCGAATCGAAGCCTTTTTGACCAACTCCACGCTGAT
The DNA here is from genome assembly GCA_039199865.1 of Bacteroidota bacterium. Taxonomy (GTDB): domain Bacteria; phylum Bacteroidota; class Bacteroidia; order Chitinophagales; family Saprospiraceae; genus JALZUU01. The sequence goes on along the minus strand of JBCCSR010000084.1, from coordinate 6,539 downwards.
TACCATTTTCTCCTTCTTCAATTTGATCATTTTCAGTATCGTATTGCTCATTTACAGCAGTACTATTTTTCTGATTTTCATTGTTGCCAGTGTCATTTATATTCTTTGGGTGACTATCTTTCTCAAGAAACGTAGAGAAATTGATTATCAAAATTTTGAACAACTATCCGAAAATCGGAACACACTCATTGAGTTGATCCAAGGGATGCAAGAAATCAAATTGCAGAACAGTGAGAAGAAGCGCCGTTGGCAGTGGGCCAACATTCAGGCTCGCTTATTCCGCTTGAGTGTCAAATCTCTGGCCATTGCTCAATATCAGGATATCGGTGCTGGGTTTATTTCTCAATTGAAAGATATTCTGATTTCCTTTTTTGCCGCAAAGGCAGTAATTGAGGGACAGATGACCCTGGGAATGATGTTGGCCGTACAATACATTATTGGTCAACTCAATGCGCCTTTACAACAGATGGTCAATTTTATACGAAGTGCACAAGATGCCGAAATTAGTCTGGAAAGATTGGGCGAAATTCACAATAAGGAAGAAGAAGTTGGCGACAATCAGACCACCATTGACATTTTGCCGGAGCAGGGGAATCTGATCATCTCAGACTTGAGTTTTCGGTACAATGCTTTGTCGGATTTTGTGTTGAAAGACATCAATTTGGAAATTCCTCGCGGAAAGGTTACTGCAATTGTTGGAACGAGTGGGAGTGGGAAAACTACTCTGGTCAAACTATTGTTAGGCTTTTATCCCCCTACGGAGGGGACTGTTCGTTTGGGAGGCATTCATTTGGGAAATGTGCGGAAACGCCTTTGGAGAAGCCAATGTGGAGCCGTAATGCAAGATGGATATATATTTACGGATACCATTGCCAATAATATTGCGGAAAGCGAGGAGCATGTCAATAAGGAGAAATTGCTAAAGGCCGTTAAGATTGCGAATATTCAGGAATTCATCGAGAACCTTCCTCTGGGGTATAATACGATGGTTGGTGCACGCGGCAACGGAGTGAGTCAGGGACAAAGACAACGCTTGTTGATTGCCCGGGCGATTTATAAAAACCCCGAATACTTGTTTTTTGATGAAGCGACCAATGCACTGGATACAAAGAATGAAAAGATTATTATGGAGAATATGGATGCCTTTTTTGAGGGCCGTACCGTTATTGTCGTAGCTCACCGACTGAGCACTGTAAAAAATGCAGACCAGATTGTGGTGTTAGAACGCGGGGCATTGATTGAAAAAGGAACACACAAAGAATTGGTAGAAAAAAGAGGGGCTTATTATACCTTAGTGAAAAATCAACTAGAATTGGGCAATTGATGACTTTAAGCTGTATACCATGTCTGAAAATAAATTAATCGAAAACGCGGACGAAATCCACTTGAAGGATGATCAGGATTTGTTGCAGATTTTGGGTAAACCACCCGGTTGGTTCTTACGGTGGGGCATTACCGTAGTGTTTTTTGCCGTAACGGTTTTGATTACCGCAGCCTGGGTCATTAAGTTTCCAGATGTGGTAGCAGCAAGGGCGATTTTAACGACAGAGTACCCTCCGGTACGTATTTTTGCCCGAGCAGATGGAAAGATCAATCAGCTGTTGGTGCAAAACGAAAGCCAAGTAGACAGTGGAAAAATATTGGCCATCTTAGAAAACCCTGCTGACCTTTCGGACATCAACCATCTAGAGCAATTTCTAAATCAAGTAAGGGCAGTCGATGAGATCGGAGCAGATCAGATTCCCGTCCAACTCACCTTGGGCGAATTACAAAGATCTTATGCTGCTTTTGCCAAACGCTTTGACGAGTATCAATATTTTACTAATGAAAAAACCAATTTAAAGAAAATCCGTACAATTCGTAAGCAGATCAAAAATCTGCAATCGCTCAATAGATCATTGGAAAACCAAAAAAAGACTATGGAGGAGGTGGTCGATTTAGCGAAAATGGATTGGAACCGCAATGTTGATTTGTTGGCCAAGGAAGTGGCAAGCCCCAAGGAGGTAGAAAACGCCAAAACCATTTATTTACAAAGGCGAAGAGAATTGGAGACCCTAAGTAGTCAGGTCTTTAACAATAATATCGAAATTGAAGAACTCAATTTTCGTAAGATGGAACTGAAGCGGGGAAATAACGAAGAGGGACACATGCAGGAACTGGCCTTGCAAGAAGATTTGGAACGTATGCGTAGTGAAATCAAGACCTGGAAACAAAAGTACCAGATTGTGGCACCGATTGCGGGGAAGGTTTCGATGTCAAAGATTTGGACGGCTCAACAATTCATCAAAGCCAATGCGGAAGTCATGACCATTGTTCCCGAAGAAAGTGCTGGAGGCATTATTGGAAGAGCGATTTTGCCCTTGAATGGTTCGGGAAAGGTCGAAGAACAAATGGAGGTCAATATTCGTTTGGATGGCTATCCCTATCAGGAATTTGGTTCGGTAGAAGCAAAAGTGAAATCCATTTCATTGGTTCCTGAAAATGGCCAGTTTATCGTTGAACTGGATATGCCGGAAGTACTTCAAACGACCTACGAAAAAGAAATTCCGTTTCGACAAGAAATGGAGGGAACCGCTAATATCATCACGGAAGATCGACGCATACTTGAACGCATTTTTGATAAGATTTTGAGTATTTTGAAAAATAGGTAGATGGCCACCCGACCCAATGTAAGTCGCTCGTTTAAGGAACAATTTTCTGCTTTAAAAAATTTGCCTCGGTTTTTCAAATTGGTTTGGAAAACCAGTTCCAGTATGATGCTGGCCAACCTCTTTTTGCGTTTGGTAAAGGCGGCGATGCCACTGTTGATGCTTTACGTGGGGAAAGAAATCATTGATGAAGTCCTGCGACTCATCAACGAAAAAGAAGTGCAGATGAACTACATTTGGTTGCTGCTTGGAATAGAACTCGTCTTGGCGGTACTCTCTGATTTGCTCAATCGTGGTATCACCCTGTTGGATAGCTTGTTGGGCGATTTATTTTCAAATAGTACCTCTGTGCAATTGATTCGTCATGCGGCCAAGATGGATTTGAGTCAGTTTGAAGATCACGATTTTTATGATAAACTAGATCGAGCCAGACGACAAACCGTTGGTCGTACCATTTTGATGTCGCAGGTGTTTTCTCAGGCTCAAGATATCGTTACTTTATTGTTTTTGGGGGCGGGCCTGGTGGTTTTTAATCCTTGGCTTATTCTCATTTTGTTGGTCGCGATCATCCCCTCCTTTCTGGGAGAAACGCATTTTAATCAGTACACTTATTCACTAACGCGAAGTTGGACGCCAGAAAGGCGAGAATTAGATTATCTGCGGTATATCGGAGCGAGTGATGAGACGGCCAAAGAAATCAAAATTTTCGGTCTAGCTGATTTTATCGCCAATCGCTTTAATAATTTATCCGATCGTTATTACCTGGCCAATCGCGCCATCGTCATCAAACGTGCTTTTTGGGGAAGTGTTTTGTCTGCCTTGGGAACGCTGGCCTATTATGGCGCCTACTTGTACATTATTCTACAAACGGTGAATGGTTTGATCACCGTAGGGACCCTCACCTTTTTGGCTGGTTCTTTCAAAAGCATGCGCAATATGTTGCAAGGCATTATGAATCGCTTTTCCAGAATAGCAGAGGGAGCACTTTATTTACAAGACTTGTTCGACTTCTTTGATATTGAAGCTCAGATCAAATCATTGCCCAAGGCTAAGCCCTTTCCCAAGTCCATTCAAGAGGGCTTTACTTTTGACAATGTGAGTTTTAAATACCTCAATAGTGAGCGCTGGGCGATTCGCAATCTATCCTTTCATTTAAGAAAAGGAGAAAAACTGGCTTTAGTCGGAGAAAATGGTGCGGGGAAGACGACTTTGGTCAAGCTACTTTCTCGTTTGTACGAGCCAACGGAGGGGCGGATCTTACTAGATGGTATTGATTTACGAGAGTATGCTTTGGAAGATTTGCGGAAAAATATTGGGATTATCTTTCAGGATTATATTCGCTTTCAATTAAAAGCATCAGACAACATCGCGGTGGGAAGCATCGATCAAAGAGAAGAACTTCCTTTGATCAAAGATGCGGCTCAAAAGAGTTTGGCCGATACGGTCATTGCTCAATTACCAGGAGAATATGAACAAATTTTGGGCAAACGTTTTGCCAAAGGAGTAGAACTCTCTGGTGGTCAGTGGCAAAAAATTGCTTTGGCTAGAGCCTATATGCGCGAAGCTCAACTTTTGATTCTGGATGAGCCAACTTCTGCTTTGGACGCACGTGCTGAACATGAGGTGTTTGTTCGTTTTTCGGAACTGATGGAAGGTAAATCTGCAGTATTGATTTCTCATCGCTTTTCTACCGTTCGGATGGCAGATCGAATTTTATTTTTAGAAAATGGACAGTTGCTGGAATTGGGAAGCCACGATGCATTGATTGGGCAAAAAGGAAAATATGCGGAGCTGTTTAACCTTCAGGCGAAAGGTTATATTTGATTTTTTGATCGTTCCACTCTTTTCCAATAAAACTCACCAACAAGACATATTCTAAGGCAACGATCCACAAATTTTCGTGATAGGGAGTATAGCTATAATTGATGTAGGTAAGCATGATCAACCCCGACCAAAATACGGGGAATCGCCAAGTAGTAAAAATGCTTAGAGCGACAACGGTGCTTACGTACCAGGGCATGACGGTCGTACTACAAAATAAAAAAAGGCAAAGCCCGAACATCATCTTTTCTGCTAAACTGGGCCAAGACAAATTTTTCTCTCGAAAGGCCATGAGTAGAATGCCAAATAAGACTATTAAGGCTAAAGCTGGACCAAACTTGGCAATCATATTGTACCCACTCAACTGATAGCCGATCCAGCGAGCGAGGTAATACAAACTGGCATTGAACTCAAACTTTTGAAAATACAAGCCTAGACTTTCTCCCAGATTGCTCACGAGTACATTATTCAATAGTGGAAAAAAGAGAACAATCAAGCAAAGCCCCAACAGGGTAAAGTAGCGGAAACTTTTTGCCCAGCCCAAACGTCGAATGAGTAGCGGTAGAAACATAAGGGGCAAGAGTTTTGCGGCGATAGCGAATGCCATGGCGATGGCAGACAGCCATGGCTTGTCCCGAATCAGTAACCAGAAGGCCAAAAGAAGAAAGAAAATCATAGCCGTTTCGAAATGTAAATTTCCCAACAACTCGAGAATGATCATCGGATTGATGGCATAAAGAAGCACTCGCTTTAACGGGATTTGAAAATGTTGGAGTAATTTGTAAATCAGTAAAATAGAACCCGATTCAAAACATAAAAAAATCCCCTTCATCACTAAAGTTGCTCCCTCCAAACTGCTTGGAAAAACCCAGGAGGCCAACGCAAATATTGCCTGGCAAATGGGCGGATAAACCGTAAAATATTCTGGTGAATTCAGGGCATCAAACAACGATTGGTCAATGCCTGGAATGACAATGCCCTTTTCTAGGTAGTAAGTTGGCAATTGATCAAAGGGATTATAACCGTGGATAATCAAACGGCCATCCCAAACAAAACGATAAATATCATCAGATAAATTGGGCAAGGAAAAAAGTAAAATCAAACGGAGGACAATCCCAAGGGCGATAAAAAACAATACTGTTGATTGTTTTTGTAATCCTTGATAGACGAAAAGGAACAAGCCAAAAAATAGCGTAAAACAAAGGCCCATTTCGAGAAAGTCACTTTGTTCAACTCCAAAGCCCAGTACTCCGATTAAAGCCACTAGGGCAGCAGCAATTGGATACTTCAAGTAAGCATCGACGGTCCATTTTGACACAGGATGTTGATCCACTACTTCAAACTCAAGTGACGGATGGAGTAATAGCAAATGGTACCAAAGCCAATGGCCAGCAAGGCGTGAAAAATGAGGAAAATGGTGTTTTGTAGGTACAATCCTCCCAGGACACCTCCAAAAAAGTAGAGCGACAGAAAGCCCTCCATGAAGGTCGTCCAAGACACTCTACGGGCCAAGTAATTTTGCTTTTTAAAGGTATCTTTAATGCCTTGGATATTGAACTTGGGCGTTCGTATAAAAGGAGACTTCTTGCCAATGTAGCCTTGCAAAACGGCAATGGTATTGTGTAAAGAGAGGCCCATTGATAGGGCCAAGAATATTGGAAAGAGCAAAATGAACTTCAAGAACATTTTTATGTAGGACTGCTTTTTGAGTTCTGCTTGAACATTGCCAACATAGTAGATGGCGGTCATCGAGAGCAAACCAATGATAAAGATGGTAAAAAAGTGAGTATTGACACCCAAAGATTTTATGGCAAACAGTAAAGGTACACTAAACACTCCGGCAATGAAAATAAAGATGAAAACACCACTGGATAGCAAGTGACTAGAAGCGTGAATTTTCTGATTGAAGTTGAGATTGGAACGCCAGATTGTTGGCAATAATTTGCGGGCATTTTCAGCGTTTCCTTTCATCCAACGAAACTGTTGAGACTTGATGCCATTCATCTCAGCGGGCAGTTCAGCGGGGGAGCTAAATTTTTCCAGGTAGGTAATTTCCCAACCTTTCAACTG
>JBCCSR010000083.1:0-10870 GCA_039199865.1 Bacteroidota bacterium | reverse complement strand
CCCGAAAATCTAAATCTGTATGGTAATCTTACGGGCATAGAAAACTTGCAATTTTTTGTGGGACTGGGAGGAGAACCGCTAGACAAGGAAACTGCAAGTCAATTGTTGCAATCGGTAGGTTTGCAATTCGCTGCCATTCACAAAAGCGTAGAACAATATTCCAAAGGAATGCGCCAAAAGGTGGGCATTGCGATTGCCAAGGCAAAGCAAGCAGACAACCTTTTGCTGGATGAACCTACTTCAGGACTCGATCCCCAAGCCAGTAACGATTTTGCGCGATTATTGAGCGAAATGCGGGAAAGTAGAGTAGCGGTTTTAATGGCTACTCACGACTTATTTCGGGCAAAAGAAACGGGAACACACATTGGAATCATGAAGGAAGGTCGTTTGGTGCACCACTTGAGGAGTGATGAAATCAAACTGACGGACCTAGAGCGCTTATACTTAGAAACCATGAAAATGGAGGTGCATTCCTCCTGATCAGAAACCTATTTTTGAACGAGTCTAGATCGACAACTGAGGAGTATGACAGCTAACAATGTCCCTAATCATCGGTGCGGTGGTTACTTTTTGATACAATCTACTGGCTAGGGGCAATCAACTTGAACTGACCGTTTCCCACCGCACCACATCATTTGGTATTAACGATGACTTATCATTTTTGATAAGGAATCGTTGGTTTTTTTTTATAGCAAATAAGGTGTCCCCATCGGGTGCAATTCATTGCACTCGGTGGGACTTTGAATTTGCAGACGAACGAACATAATTGTTCATGAGAATCACAATCATACAGCGACTCTCTCATCATACTTTTAATCATCTATTTAGAAGCAATAGCACTAAATGGCTTTTGGGTCTTTTTAGTGTATTGCTACTTTTTGCCTTAATAACGGCTTTTTTAAATTTGCAAGAGCAAAACCATGCGGTGGGACATTTTAGTCACGAAGTTCGAGAGCGTTGGGAGAACAATCCTGACAAGCATCCACATCGAATGGCGCATTATGGCTATGTGGCCTTTCGCCAAAAATATCCCTTGAGTTTTTTTGATTATGGCATGGATAGCTATTTGGGAAATGCCGTGTTTTTGGAGGCGCATCGCCAAAATACGATCAATTTTTCTGAAGCCAGCTTCTCCAATGGCTTATTGCGGTTTGGAGAAATATCTGCGGCCTTAATTTTACAATTGCTCTTTCCTTTGCTCCTTTTCTTTTGGGGCTTCGCCCTGATTGCGGGCGAACGAGAATCCGGGGTGCTTCGCTTGGTCTTATCCCAAGGGACGCAGTGGTCAGAGTTGATTATTGGCAAAGCATTGGGTTTGTTTTACTTGTCGCTGCTGTTGTTTGTTCCGACGGTCGTGCTTGCCTTCGCCTTGCTTTGTTTTCGTTCCTTCGATAGTAATGTATTTTTGAGTTTCAGTTGGCTGGCATTGAGTTATGTCCTTTATCTTTCGATCATTGCTTTATTGGCGGTTTGGATTTCTGCGAGTAGCTCAAGTGCCAAAGCTGCTTTGATTCAGCTCATCGCCTGTTGGTTGTTTTTTACTTTGATGTTGCCCAAAGTGGCTCAAGTCTCTGGTCAAGTCTTTTTTCCTTCTCCCTCTAAAATTGAATTTGATACCGCAGTTGAGCACGAACTGATTCAACAAGGAGATAGTCACAATCCCGATGATCCTCACTTTAGTGCTTTGAAAGATTCTTTGCTATTAGCTCATCAGGTACCATCTACTAAAGAGCTGCCATTTAATTATAGCGGTTTTATTATGCGAGAGGGGGAAAGGCTGAGTACTGCAACTTTCCGTCGTCATCACTCTCAATTGATGGAACGTTATGAGCAGCAACAAAATGTAGTTCGCTGGACTGCATTTTTGAATCCCTACATCGCCATCAAAAACTTGTCTATGGCTTTATCGGGAACGGATTTTCAGGCCTACCGAAATTTTCAACAACAGGCAGAAACTTATCGCTACAATTTGGCACAGACAATGAATGAATTGCAAATCAAATACATCAGCAATACTACCCAAAGCTCGGCAGATAAAAAAGCGGTCATTAGTCAAAAACACTGGATAGATTTTCCCGATTTCCAACACCAGCACCTGTCTTTTTACAAAATCATTCAACAAGAGTATTTGTCCTGCTTGGCACTACTGTTTTGGTTCTCAGGCCTATCCTTATTGGCTTTTTTTAATACCAAAAAATTAAAAGCCTTTTGATATGACCTCATTATTGATACAAAGTTTTTTACGGTCGAAGGCGTTGATGCTAGGACTTTTATTGTTGTTTTTCTCTGGTTTACTGAGTTTGTATATTGGCAAGATTTTCTTGGAACAAAAGGCCACTACGGAGGTAAAGACGGCCCAATTCCAGGAAGAACATTTACAGCGACATTTGGCATCTATTGATGGAGATATTGGCTTATTGCTCTATTACATTCGTTTTGGTTTGGTCAATGAAACCCCAAACTTAGCGGGATTGGCCATCGGTCATCGAGACATCCATTCCACTGTTCAGAGCGTCAATATTCGAAATCTGGAGGAGCAAAAATACAGTAGTGAATTGATGAATCCTTTGTATCAACTTTTGGGTAACATGGATTTTAGTTTCATCCTGATTTATTTTTTCCCATTGATGATTATCGCCTTTTGTTTTAATCTTTTGTCGGAAGAAAAAGAAGGTGGTACTTGGACTTTGATTCTCAGCCAATCTTCTCATCCATTAAAAGTGATTCGAGCAAAGTTGTGGATTCGCTTTGTGAGCATCTTTTCGGTGCTTTGCTTGATTTTATTGATTGCTCAGTGGTATCTGTCCATTCCCTTCGATGCGGCATTTGCACTCTTTGTATTGACTGCGGTGTGTTACCTACTCTTTTGGTTTGCATTGACTTGGTGGGTCATAAGTTTACAAAAGCCTTCTGCTCAAAATGCCCTGATCTTATTGCTGACTTGGGTGTCCTTGACTCTGGTTGTTCCCGCCTCGGTGAGTGCGTTAGTGGTTAACTTATACCCCGTTCCCGAAGCCTACAGTACCATTGTCGAGAGTCGTGATGGATATCACAGCAAATGGGATCAGCCTAAGGCGCCCACCATAAAAAAGTTTAAAGCGCACTATCCACAATTTATAAAATATGAACATCCTGTAGATCAAAGTTTTAGCTGGTTTTGGTATTTTGCCATGCAGCAAATGGGAGATGACGAAGCTGCGCAGGCCAATCGAGCAATGAAAAATAAGCTCCAACAGCGTGATCGATTTAGTCGAAACATTGGGTATGTCTTTCCGACCATGCATACTCAATTTTCATTAAATACTTTGAGCCGTTCGGATATGGCCAACTACCTGGATTTCATCACTCAGTTAGAAGCTTTTCACGAGGCAAAGCGGTTGCATTTCTATCCTCAGATTTTTGAAAATACACCCATCGCGGATGAAAACTGGGATGCTTTCGGCTTGGAATATTTTAAAGAGGATAGCGCGGCTGATGGCTTGAGGAGTTTATCTCCGTTGGTCTTAGGGGGGCTATTGTTTTTATTTGGGGCGAGGAGGAATTGGTCATTGGATCCAACTATGGTGTAAATTATATCTACATTATATTTATTCATTTTTAAACAAAAAAATCAAAAAATGGTAACAAAAGAACAAGTATTGGCAGCACAGAACAGCTGGGGAGATGGAGTAGTGAAAATTGGTTCTCTAAAAGACAGTCGAGCCGAGTGTGAGGCATTTACCAGCGAGTTTCTCGATGCACGATATGCTTTTGATGCAGGTCTTGTCTTATTCAAACCCACAAAGTGCGCGATAGAACAATTTAGACCAAGCAAAGCCCAAGCAGCTTCCTACTTTATTGCCGGGGAAGGCCGGGCATGCGAGGAAGATAAAGGATTTGCTATTGCACCCTGGACGAATGTAAGATTTGAGAATTCAGACATCATTTTGGAAGAAGACCGTGCTATTGCCATGGGAAATTACTACTTCACCGCTTTAGACGGCAGTGAGGCAAAAGTAGAATATACTTTTGGTTATAAGGTGATCAATGGGGAATTGAAAATTGATTTACATCACTCTTCCTTCCCTTACAACCCTGATCCACTAGCGTAATGAAGATGTTGTATTTTGTATGTCCTACTGATTGTCTTGAATCAGTGATTGATCAAGTATTCCGAGAGGAGAATTACTATTACAGTTCTCTTGGTAACTCAATTAGCTTCGATCAAAAAATGCTCAAACAAACCATGAGTTTGATCGAGACGAGGAAGATCGGAGAAATTGCTTTTGTATTGTCCAATGACAATCGGATTGTCTTGGATGCGCTGGGAGATCAGGATTTTTCCAATATCAGAGGTCTAGATCATTTTTACAACCAAATTATCAACCAAAGGAGACAGGTAGAAATGTCATGGAAAACCTGGGATCCTAAGTTCTTCATTCTCTCTTATTACTTGAATATGAAAATCAAAGAATTGAAAAAGGGTTTGAAAGATGCCAATATGGGTCAACTTGAGATAAGCGGTAAAGTTTATGACAAGCGAAAGCGTACTTTTAGTGACATCTACTCCGATTTCATTTGTATGGAATATTCAAGCTTGAATTAATAGGCACCGACAACAATTATTTCTTTCAAATTTAGTAAGATGAAAAATACTCCATCCACTCCCATCTTTACTTATCGCAAGTCGGACCTATTTGGGGTTTTGGCCAGTAGTCTATGCTTATTGCATTGCTTGGCCACCCCGTTCATTTTTGTCGTCCAAGCCTGTTCCGCTCGCTGTGGTGGGACAGGCCATTGGAGAGGGTACCCAAGCGATTTTTTGTTTTTAGTCCTTTCGATGGTGGCCATCTACTACTCTGCCAAAACAACGAGATTATCTTGGATACCGACGGTTTTATATGCCGTGTGGGGCTTGTTGATTTTTCTCATTGCCAATGGTCGATTTCAATTTCTCGATATTGCTCCCACATTGGTTTATCTACCTGCGTTTGTTTTAGTTTACCTACATGCATACGACCGAAAAATGCGCTTTTACAATGAAGATGGCAGTAGGATTGAATTGGTACCACTAGAATCTGCCAATGAAATGGGTGCCTGAATGGTAAGTCAGAAAACTGGATAGGAAAGGCTACCGCGAAAAAATAATCAACCAATACTTTCCCGCAAAATTTAGTTGCACAAACTAATGCATATCATGAAGCATCAATGGCCAATGCTCGTAAGTGTAGTGATTCTCTTGATCACCTCCAACGTTTATGGGCAAAACCAGGAAGGGGAGGATCTCAACTTTCCACCTCCCGAAAGTCCCCCCGAAATCAGAGCACAAAAAGCTACAGGCCCCATTGCCGTAAATGGTCGCCTGGACGAAGCGGCCTGGCAAAAGGCGACTGCTGTTTCGGATTTTTTCAGAGTGGAGCCCCGTCAAGGTGGTCCGATTCGTTACAAGACGGAAGTCAAATTTTTATACGACGACAAAAACCTCTATATCGGTGCCTTTTGTCGGGATTCCATCGGGGCAAAAGGGATTCGCGTTCAGGATTTACGGCGAGATTTTAGCTGGGGCGAAAACGATATTTTTGGAGTGGCACTAGACCCCCAAAATTTAAAACAATATGCACAATCTTTTCAGACCACCCCCCACGGTAATCAGCGGGATTTTCAAAATTTTAATGGAAGCAATTTTGATACTGGGTGGAATACTTTATGGAGAGTGAGGACCCAACGTACAGACGAAGGATACACCGCAGAATTTGCTATTCCTTTCAAAACCTTGCGCTACAATGCACCTAAAGAAGGCGAAGCCGTAGAGTGGGGCGTTACTTTAGTCCGCTATGCTCGACGCGATATTGAAGTGTCTACCTTTCCCGCCATCCCTCAATCTTTTACCCCTTACAGAATGACCTATGCGGCCAAACTGATAGGAATTGAAGTTCCACCCCCTTCGGCGAATGTACGCATTGAGCCCTATTCACTGTATCGGTATGATCGGATAAAAGAAGGTGGTGATGTAGAAGAGGATGGAAGTTTCAAATTGGGTGGAGACATCAAATGGGCCATCAATCCCCGTTCCGTATTAGACCTGACTTTTAACACTGACTTCGCACAAGCTGATGTGGATAGAGCGGTCAATAACTTGGAAAGATTTAATATTTTCTTCCCGGAGCAGAGACAGTTTTTCCTGGAAAATTCCGGGATTTGGTCGGGAGGATCACAACGTTCAATTCGGCCCTTCTTTAGTAGAAGCATTGGTTTGCAAGGAGATTTTAATGCTGAGCCTGCTCCAATCCAATTGGGGACGAGGTTTACTCAAAGAACAGAAAAACAGGCCATTGCCGCTTTGTTTGTTCGTCAAGGCGAAACCATTAATTCTCCCGTAGCCAATTTCGGTGCCGCCCGCTACCTGAGAAATTTTGGTAGAGAAAGTAATATTGGAATCATGGTCACCCATCGTTTGGACGAAGCTTCCTCTGACCTGGGGACCGCATCAAACAACAACACGACGATTACCTTAGACGGTCAGATTCGCCCGACGAGCGAATGGGACATTCAATACTTATTGACGACCTCAATTGATGAACAAACGGGAGAAACAGGCTATGCAGGAAGGCTTTTTTTCGGAAACAGTTCCAATAAATTTTACTACGGTTGGGTCACTGAGTATACCGATGAAAAATACAATCCCAGAATGGGATTTGTCCGACAAAAAAATGTCATCCGACACAATCCCGGTGGCTATTACATTTGGCGACCCAAAAACATCAATTGGATTCGGCGTTGGGATCCGGGTCTCTTTGTTGATTTTAATCATGATGCTACGGACCCCTCTAGTTTTCAACAGGCAAATTTGTATATCTTTCCCGTCTTTTTGTGGTTTAAAGACAACAGCTTTCTGCAGTTTGCCATTACCCCGACCTGGCAAAATATTAACTTTGACTTTGCTCCACTAGGCTTACAAATCGAACAGGACAATTATTTTTACACTCGCTACCTCATCGAATACAATACGGATCGTTCGAAAAAATGGTCATTAGGTGGGGAGTATAGCTTTGGCCGTTTTTATAGCGGAAAACGAAATACCCTCCGATTTTCGGGGAGATTGGCTCCACTGCCTCACTTTGCTTTTACGGCAGACTACGAATACACCAACCTGCAAAATATAGGAGAAGATAAAAGAGATTTGTCTGCTCATTTACTTACCTTAGGGACGAGGTTTGCCTTGAACCCGAGATTACAACTTTCGACGTTCTATCAGTACAACAGTGTTGATGAGCAAGGTCGTTGGAACATTCGGATGAGCTGGGAATATCAACCCCTTTCGTTTATTTATCTCGTCTTCAATGACTCCAGAACGGATACTGCAGGCGAACCCCGGGAAGCACAACAGTTCATTTCAAAAGTCACCTTCATCAAACAGTTTTGAATGTTGGCCGAGAGTAATCTTTTGGGCGCTTTCCCCATTGACTTTTTTAACTTTCTTTTGTTCATATTGAGATTCATTGCTCTTACAAAAAAATAGATGATATGCTATCAGAAATATTAAAACGACTCCTCCCCATCTTTGCTTTGGTAATAGGATTTCATCAAGCGATCGCACAAGGTTTTGAAGGGTATTATCAATACCCTGACATCCATCAAAATACCATCGTTTTTACCGCAGAAGGTGATCTTTGGAAGGTCTCTGCCGATGGCGGACTGGCGCAGCGATTAACTACTCACGCAGAACAAGAGCGATACCCCTTTTTCTCCCCTGATGGTCAGACCATCGCCTATTCCGCGAGTTATGAGGGGCCCACGGAGGTTTATACCCTTTCCAGAGATGGCGGACTGCCCACTCGTTGGACTTACGAAGCGGAAAGTTCGATTGTTACGAGTTGGACACCCGATGGAAAAATTGTTTATCAAACTTGGGCATTCAACAAACGTCCCGAAGCACAACTGGTAACCATTGATCTGAATTCAAAGGAAAAAGCCATTGTGCCACTCCATCAAGCTACTGAAGGGGTACAAAATAAAGAGGGAGTTTGGTTCTTCACCCGTCCATCGGATCACAATGATGCGGCCAAGCGGTATGTGGGAGGGACGGCGCGTCAGCTTTGGAAATTTGATGGCAAGAACGAAGCGGTCCAATTGAGCAAGGATCATGCAGGGGAAAGTTTTTATCCCATGTGCGACAATGGAAGAGTATATTTCCTTTCCGATAGGGATGGCATTATGAACATTTGGTCAATGGACGAAAATGGTGGCGATTTGAAACAGCACACCAAACATAGTGAATTTGATGTCCGTTATGCCAATTTAGATAGTGGTAGAATTGTATACCAAAATGCTGCGGATCTCTATTTATTGGATATTACTACCGGTAAATACGATAAGGTTGACATCCGACTGGCCTCAGACTTTGCTCAACTGAGAGAGCGATGGGTAGAGAAACCGGCAGAGTACATCACTTCGGTTCATCCCGATCCCAAGGGGGAAAAAGTAGTCATTACGGCCCGGGGACGTGCATTTGTTCTCCCGGTGAAATCGGGTCGGTCAGTTGCCTTTACTGAGCAAAAAGGCGTTCGGTATCGTGATGCTATGTTTTCTCATGATGGAGAAAACGTCATTACCTTGTCGGACGATAGCGGAGAGTTTGAATTCGTTCAGTTTGCGGCAGATGGTTCAGGAGAGATTCAGGCCCTCACCCAGGATGGAGAAATGTTGAGATTTCGTGGCATTCCCTCTCCCGATGGAAAGTGGATTGCTTATGATGATTTGGCAGCCAACATGTATGTATTGAATATTACTACGGGAATCAGCAAAAAGATCTCCAGCAATCAGGAAGGGATTCGGGATTTTTCCTGGTCGCCCGATAGCGGGTGGCTGGCCTTTGTTCAGTCTGCTTTCAACGCTATGGCTCAGATCAAGGTGTACAATGTAAATAGTGAATCCACTTTCGATTTGACGACCGACCGAGCCAATAGCTTTAATCCCCAATGGAGCCCAGACGGTAAGTTTATATACTTCCTATCTGATCGCAGTTTTACTTCATTAGTTGGTAGCCCTTGGGGAACTAGACAGCCTGAACCTTATTGGGATGCCAGTGAAAAAGTTTACCATGTTGCCTTGAAAAGTGAATACAGATCTCCTTTCCGAGAAAAAGATGAACTGATGGGAGAGGGAGGGAAGAAAGCGTCATCCGAAGAGAAAGAAAAGAAAGAGGAAAAAGAGGGGAACGAGTCATCCGAAGAAGATAAACTGGTGGTTACTATCGAGCAAGAGGGGATTCAATCTAGGATTGTAGAAGTACCTATCTCTGCGGGCAATTACAGGAATTTGGCGGTCAACGATAAGGCATTGTATATGATGGCAAGAGAAACTGGAGTAAAGGCCAAGTCCCATCTTAAAGTGGTGAAGATTAGCAATGAAGGTGTGAAAATAAAGGAAGCCGTTTCATCGGTCAATGGATTCGAGATGACCCAGGACGGGAAAAAATTACTCATCCGGAAAGGGCGATCCTATTACATGGCAGATGCTGGAACTGGAAGTATCAAACTAGAGGACAAAAAGATCGATTTTAGTGGATGGAAGTTTTCTATCAATCCCCGAGAAGACTGGAAGCAGATTTTCAAAGACGCGTGGCGCATGGAGCGAGATTACTTTTACGACCCCAATATGCACGGTGTAGATTGGGACGGTATGTATGACAAGTATGCTCCCTTGGTGGGACGGGTGACAACTAGAAGAGAACTTTCCGACTTGCTCGGACAACTGGTCGGAGAGTTATCGGCTTTGCATACTGGTGCAGGGGGCGGTGATACCAGAAGCGACAATCAGAGCATTCAAGTGGCCAGTCTGGGCGCAGAAACGAGTAGGGATGAGGCCAATGGAGGATTTAGAATAGACTACATTTACAAAGCTGACCCAGATTATCCCGACCAAAAATCTCCACTGGATGATCCTTATCTCGATATCAGAGCGGGAGACATTATTACTAAAGTAAACGGGCGACCTGCGCTATCAGCGCTAGATATTGGAGCGTTGATTCGCAATCAGGTGGGAAAACAAGTTCGTTTAAGTCTGAAAAGAGGCACAGAGACGCGAGATGTCATCGTCAAACCCATGGGGAGTGAGTTTTGGCTAAGATATGCGGATTGGGAATACGGAAATCGGCTCAAGGTGGACAAAGATAGTGAAGAGCAAATTGGCTACTTGCATTTAAGAGCAATGGGAAGTCGAGACATCCAACAATTCTATCGAGAGTTTTATCCCGTCTTTAATAGAAAAGGATTGATTATCGACGTTCGCTACAATTGGGGAGGAAATATTGACGCTTTCATCCTTGAAAAACTCATGAGAAAGGCCTGGATGTATTGGAAAGCGAGATCCGGAAAACCTTACTGGAATATGCATTATTCCTTTAGAGGACATATCGTGGTGCTGGTCAATGAAAAGACCTTTTCTGATGGAGAGACCTTTGCCGAAGGAGTCAAAAGGCTTGGACTTGGGACGACGATTGGCATGCGAACCTGGGGGGGGCAGATCTGGTTGAGCAGCTCCAATCGCCTGACGGATAAAGGCATTGCTCGGGCACCCATGTTTGGAGTATACGGGCCCGAGGGAGAATGGCTGATTGAAGGCCAGGGTTTTACCCCTGATATTGAACTGGACAATCTGCCACACCAAACTTTCAACGGAAAAGATGCACAGTTGGATGCTGCTATAAGGTTGTTGCAAGAGAAAATTGCGGCAGATCCGAGAGATGTACCTCCCGTTCCCAATTATCCCAATAAATCCTTTAAGACCAATCGTAAAAACTAAAATGATTTGCTCATGGATGATTTTGAACGAAGAGCCTTTATCAAATTAAGTGCTCTAGGATTTGCCAGCATTGCTTTACAGCTCAACT
>JBCCSR010000082.1:0-10941 GCA_039199865.1 Bacteroidota bacterium | reverse complement strand
CCCGCCGTTTGTGTCAATGACCGAGCATTTCGCAAAAACCCTTCTTTGTCTGCATCCAAAATAGCCACCAAAGAAACCTCCGGTAAATCTAGTCCCTCCCGCAGTAGGTTTACCCCGACCAAGACATCAAAAGCCCCCAATCGCAAATCGCGCAAAATTTCGACGCGCTCCATAGTATCCACTTCTGAGTGAATGTAGCGACATTTGATATTGAGTTTCAGCATGTATTTGGTCAACTCTTCTGACATGCGTTTGGTCAGCGTAGTAATCAATACACGTTCGTTGCGCTTGATCCGCTCAGAGACCTCTTCCAACAAATCGTCAATTTGATTGAGGCTAGGTCGAACGTCGATCGGAGGATCCAGCAAGCCCGTTGGGCGAATCAGTTGCTCGACAATCAAACCTCCGGTTTGTTCCAACTCATAATCTCCCGGAGTAGCACTGACGAAAACAATTTGATTGATCAACTCTTCGAATTCCCCAAAATTTAAGGGCCGATTATCCATTGCGGAGGGCAATCGAAAACCGTAGGTAACTAGGTTGAGCTTTCGAGCCCGATCCCCTCCCCACATTCCCCTCACTTGCGGAAGGGTGACGTGACTTTCGTCAACGATCATCAAAAAATCATCTGGAAAATAATCCAGTAGACAAAAGGGGCGGGTGCCTGGTTCACGACCATCAAAAAAGCGGGAATAATTTTCCACCCCACTACAATACCCCAATTCCTTCATCATTTCAAGATCAAAGGTCACCCGTTCTTTGATCCGCTTCGCTTCCAGATCTTTTCCTTCACGGATAAAGTATTTTTCTTGTTCTACCAATTCATCCTGAATTTCGTAGATGATTTGATTCATCCGATCACGGGGAGCGACGTACAAATTGGCAGGAAAAATAGCGGCATCGTCCATCGACTCAATTCGTTTGCCACTTTCAATCTCAATACGATCAATACTTTCAATTTCATCTCCAAAAAAGGTGACACGGTATCCATAATCTACATAAGGCAAATTGATGTCTACGGTATCTCCCCTCACTCTAAAGTTAGCCCGTCCAAATTCGGCTTCTGTTCTAGAATACAGGCTCTCTACCAAATGATAGAGAAAAGTGTTTCGGCTTACCGTCTGCCCTCGATGAATCCGAATAATACTCTTCGTATAATCTTCTGGATTTCCCATACCGTAAATACAAGAAACGGAAGCCACAATAATTACATCGCGTCGACCAGACAAAAGGGAAGAAGTCGCACGCAAACGCAACTTATCCACCTCCTCATTGATCTGTAAATCTTTTTCAATAAAGGTATCCGAAACCGAGATGTAGGCCTCTGGCTGATAGTAGTCGTAATAGGATACGAAATACTCCACAGCATTGTTGGGAAAGAATTCTCGAAACTCGCCATAGAGCTGAGCAGTCAGCGTCTTATTGTGGGTCAAGATAAGGGTAGGCCGATCGAGCGCTTTGATGACATTGGCCATGGTAAAGGTCTTCCCGGACCCCGTGACCCCTAACAAACACTGCGATTTTTCACCATCTTCAACCCCTTGAACCAATTGCTTGATGGCTTGGGGCTGATCGCCTGTTGGCTGGAAAGGAGAAATCAATTCGAATGACATATGCTTTAGGGTATTGAGTGATGAGTAATCAACAAAAATAGAGAATCGATGTTGTTTATTCAATGAATTTTTTCTTTTTTTAATCTACCCTTCAAACCGCTCATTTCTCCTTCATTAAATTCGTACCTTTCCAGCATGACACTCAATTTTAAAGCCTTTGGACAGGGAGACCCTGTCATTATTTTACACGGTCTTTTTGGTACCTTAGACAATTGGCAAACCATTGGTAAACAGCTAGCAGAGCAGTATTCGGTATATCTTGTTGACCAGCGCAACCACGGTCGTTCCCCTCATCACTCCGACTTCAATTATGCGATCATGGCAGAAGACTTGCGCCACTTTATGGAAAGCCAATGGATCTACAAGGCGCATTTGATTGGACATTCCATGGGGGGAAAAACAGTGATGCAATTTGCCATGGATTTTCCAGACATGATTGACCGTTTGATTGTAGTAGACATTGCGCCCAAAGCATATGCAGGTGGACATCAAGACATTTTTAACGCACTCCACCAATTGGATCTAGACCAAATTGAGGATCGTAAAACAGCAGACGCCCAATTGGCCAAGTATATCGAAGACTTTGGCGTTCGTCAATTTTTACTCAAAAACTTAATGCGAGAAAAAGCGGGTGGGTATCGTTGGAAAATGAACTTACCAGTAATTGAACAACATTACCAAGCCATTTTGGATACGATTCCTCTTACGGAGGCCTTTGAAGAAAAGACATTGTTTATTCGAGGTAGCCGATCCAAATACATTTCAGATGACGATTGGCCAAAGGTATTGACTCACTTTCCTAAAGCTCATTTGGCAACAGTAGAAGGAAGTGGTCATTGGGTACACGCAGAAGCACCCAAAGCCCTTTTAAAGCTAGTAAAAGAGTTTCTGAATTAGCGGAGCTGGTGGGCAATCAAATCCAATTTTCCTCTACTTGTGACACCGATAGCAAAAATTGTTGGCATTATTTTTAGTTATGTTAAGACAGTAGCAACGATTCCCCACCGATGTGAAGTCCACCCCATCCAAAGCATTCCCCCATTGCCTCTTAGCTCGTCCAATTTTTCCTTCTCTCCCCAACCTCCCAATGGGTTCGCCTTGGCCAAAAGGCATCCAAAAGTGAAGTTTATTGACACTTATCGACAATTTTACTTAATTTGGAAACACTATTTGTCAATTCTCACGTTTTACTATTTGGCGATACCCAAGATTTAACTTATTAAAATTCACAACCAAAATTTTTTCATATGAATCCTGTGAGACGCGGGCTAAAAGGAACTTTAATTATTGGCTTGGCTCTAATGTGTATGGCTACCATTAGTTCCGACCATGGAAAGTACTTCGAAATCTCCAAAAACATCGAAATTTTTACCAACCTCTACAAAGAGATCAACACCTATTATGTCGATGATCTCGATCCAGCTAAGCTCATGCGAACTGGTGTGGACGCTATGCTGGAATCGCTTGATCCCTACACCAATTACATCTCTGAATCTGAAATCGAAGGGTTTCGCTACATTACAGATGGAAAGTACAATGGGATCGGTGCAATGATTCGTAAAATCGATGATTATGTCACCATCACCGAACCTTATGACAACTGTCCAGCCCAAAAAGCGGGTCTAAAAGCCGGAGATCAATTGATTGCCATTGATGGGAAATCGGCCAAAAGCAAGAGTACTGACGAGATCAGTAGTTATCTAAAAGGATTTCCGGGAACCGAGGTGATTCTCACCATTCGTCGTCCTGGAGTGAGCGAGAATATGGATCTAACTCTAGTTCGTGATGAGGTCATTGTTCCCAATGTTCCCTACCATGGCATGGTGAATGAGTCTATTGGTTACATTGCACTAACGACCTTTACCAGGGATGCGGGTAAAAACGTGGCCAAAGCATTAAAAACCTTGAAAAAAGACAATCCCAATATCAAGGGCGTCATTTTCGATTTGCGTGGAAATGGAGGAGGATTGCTCACGGAAGCCGTCAACGTTTCCAATGTATTTATTCCGAAAGGAGAGTTGGTGGTGACCACCAAGGGAAAAGTCGTAGACTGGGACCGTAGCTTCAAAAGTTTGAACAAAGTGATCGACCAAGAAATTCCCTTGGCCGTATTGATTGATAAGAGCTCTGCATCGGCTTCAGAGATTGTAGCGGGAGTGCTGCAAGATCTCGATCGAGGCGTATTGATTGGCCAACGTTCTTTTGGAAAGGGTTTGGTCCAAAATACGCGTGATGTAGGTTACAATTCTAAAGTAAAAATGACTACAGCCAAATATTACATTCCCAGTGGTCGATGTATTCAAGGGGTAAGTTATGAAGATGGTACGCCGGTGGATATTCCCGACTCCCTACGAACGGCCTTCAAAACCCGCAATGGCCGCCCTGTTTTGGACGGTGGAGGCGTCGCTCCGGATATTGCCATGGATAGGGCATCCAATATTGGGATTGTGAGAAGTTTGATGAGAGAAAATTTGATTTTTGATTACGTTACACAATACTGTATCGGGAAAGAAAGCATTCCATCGATTGCAGAATTTAACTTTACCGATTTTGATGGATTCATTCAATTCCTCACCGAACAGGGATATGATTATGAAACCGATAGTGAAAAAGTATTGGACCGTTTGAAAAAAGAAGCTAAAGCAGCCAAGTACCTATCGACAATTGCCGATGAAATTGCCACCATCGAACAAAAAATCGAAGCAGAAAAGAAAAATGACATCATGCAATACAAGGAAGAAATTGTCAGCATGATCGAAAAAGCAATCGTAAGCCGTTATTACTATCAGAAAGGAAAGATCGAAATGGGCTTGAAAAACGATAAAGAAATCAAGGAAGCGATTGTCATCTTGAGCAATGACCAGCGATATCGCGAAACGCTCGGCCTTTAATCCAGCTTTCTTCACACTAGACTGCTAAAAAAGCGATGTTAATTGATTCGAATTGACATCGCTTTTCTATTTTTGCGCCAACATATTCCAACTAAAAGTAGACTCTAATCATGGCTTACCTCCTACATCTCGAAACTGCCGCCGACTTTTGCTCCGTATGCCTCAGCCAGAATGATCAAGTTTTGGGAGAACAAGCAAGCAATGAGAAGAACAAACACGCTGCTCAAATCACGCTTTTGATCGAAAAAGTAATGGCTGACCATGGACTTCAGCTCCAAAATATCGACGCAGTGGCGGTGAGTGCGGGTCCGGGTTCCTACACTGGACTCAGAGTAGGTAGCTCGACGGCAAAAGGCATCTGCTATGCCTTGGACCGTCCTTTGATCGCGGTAGACACCCTCAAAGCTTTGGCCTGGGCCAGTTACCAAACTTACCAAAAAGCAGCCATTTACGTTCCGATGATTGACGCTCGTCGGATGGAGGTTTACACCAGTTTGTTTGATGAACAACTCCAAGTGTTGGAAGCTACTTCCGCCAAAATTATTGATGAGCACAGCTTCGCCAATTACTTTGAAAAGGGGCAACAATTGGTGTTTAGTGGCGATGGTGCTGCTAAGTGTCAAGCCTACCTCAAGCATCCTTCTGCGTATTTCCTCTCCGTTCCCATCGTGGCCGCTAACATGGTGGCTTTGGCCTTTGATTCCTACCAAAAACAGGCCTTTGAAGACCTCGCCTATTTCTCGCCAAATTACTTTAAAGCACCAAATATTACTCAGTCAAAAAGAAACATATTATAAAAATCAATAAATGATTGTTTTTTATGATTATTTAAATAAAATCTTTATTTTTGGCTAACTGTCAGTCACTTTATACCTTAACAGAACTAATAATGTTTTAAGTTGGTATAGTTTTTGGCTAATTAAGGACAGTTGATTATTTAATTTAAAAAACATAAATATGAGAAAGCAAAAGAACGAAACCATTGTTTTGAAGAAGGGGAAACGAGATATTCAGCTGGACTATGCTGAACTTCGCAAAGCAGTGTTGGTTTTGAGAGCAGTGAATCACAAACTGCGTCAAAGCATTATCGATCTCTTGGAGGAAAATGAAAAAATGACTGTTACTGATATTTACATCAAATTAAGATTGGAACAGTCCGTCGCTTCTCAGCATCTTGCGATTTTGCGTAGAGCAGGAGTAGTTGCTACTGAGCGTCAAGGCAAATTTATTTATTATTCTTTGGATAAAGATCGTTTGTCTCAGATCTCAAGATTAGTAGAAGAATTAGCGGCTTAGAACACAGATCAAAAGATATTCAATATAATAAAAATTACTTTATTGAACGTAAAAACCAACTAAGTACGTTTTCTTTTGGATGAGTCATTTTTGACCCTACAAGCACAAAAAATGCTGTAAATCAATGTATTTACAGCATTTTTTTTTATTTTCTTTCGTAAAAATAAATAAAAAACGCATATTTGCTATGTAAATTAATTATTCGATTATTAAAGCCGTATCTATGAGAAAGGCAAAGGTCAATATCAATAACGAAAAGTTGCAAGAGTCTTCAGAGATTCTGAGAGCACTTGCTCATCCACTCCGGATGAAGATCTTGGAGTTTATTGATCGCCACAAAACCATCAATGTTAACAAGATTTACAACACCCTCAAATTAGAGCAATCCATTACCTCCCAACACCTTCGCATCCTACGCTTAGCTGGAATCGTCGTTACTAAAAGAGATGGAAAATTTATCCATTATAGTATTGATTACCCGAAAGTAGCCAATGTACTCAAGGCAGTGAATGGATTTCTTCAAGCAGATTAAATTGTAACTCTGATTCACTCTCCTCATCCTAAAAACAAAAAGCAGAAAAGAAAGAAGGCCATGTTCTCGAAAGAACATGGCCCTTTTTCTTTTTGGTAATTCAACTTAATCACCAACCAGCAGCACTGGGCTTCGCCAAGAAAGAAAATCAATGCACATCCCCTCTTTGTTGTGAACCCCTCATTCTATTTTTAAAAACTTGAAGGTTTTAACTGATTGGTCGCAGGCTACTCTTACAAAATAAGTTCCAGCAGGTAGAGCAGATACATCTATTTGGTTGGAGGCAGAGTTGTAAGGCAAAGGTATGCTTTTGCCATCAATACCAAATAGCTCTACCGCCTTGATAACATCATGCTGAGCAACAAGATTAATCAGATTTTCAGTAGGATTGGGGAAAGTTTCAACAATACCCATGCATTCCTCATTTATCCCTCCTTTTGCATTTGGCTCATCCGTATTCGTCAGCAGATTTGTGATTTCTAATTCACTCAATGCGCAATCAAAGAGTTGTAAATGATCAATTGCCCCATTAAAATAACTTTGGGATAGACTCTCATAGGAATGTCTACCCGCTTCTACATAATCAATTGATCCATCAAAAATTTCATTGTCAGTGAAAGACTCGGTAGCAACTAAATTAGAATCAACATATAGCTTCATGGAACTTCCATTTTTTACCGCCGCATAAAAATGCCATTCCATATCTCCCAGCCTGGGAAATTGAGCGATAACGGGAGAGAAATTGCTGGGATCACTGCTTCGAATCATAAATGCAGTATAACCAAAGTAGTCTGCAAATAATCCAATAAGTGAACCAAAGTTAGGGGCCATGGCATTATTGTTTCTCTGCAGAAAGATGGGATTATTCCCTTGAGGGCCTCCTCACAGACCATTCATCCGGACCCACACGGTAATCGTAAAATCTGAACTAGTAATGATGGCTTGATCTTCATTTAGTTTAATGTAGTCATTGACTCCATCGAACAAATAAGCGCTTTCCGGATTGCCAAATCTATCCTCAATCAATTGAGGAGCATCAGGATAATCATGAAAATTATTTCCAGTTTGATCATCGGCATTGCCATCAAAATGATAATCGGCAAGCAAGCAATCTTGGGACGAACAAATCGGAACAATACTCAGGTAAAGCAAAAATGTAAGGATGTTTTTCATAATAGCTGTTTTATATTAATTGATGATTTATTTTTCTGTTGTCTACTATTTTGAAACTAAAAAAAATAGTAAATGCAAAAGTAAGTAAACTTAGTATGTAAAAGAAAACCCTTTATCACACAGACCTGGAATCAACAAATTATATCTCTCAAAGACCGCACTTTACATAAATGGGGAAGATTTTGAAGATCCAAGAGGTCAATTTGGAATGATCCAGCTTTTGTAGTGAATATTCCCACCTTCAAATCATTCCACACCGGATTAGGGGAAACGCTAAACGCAACGAATTGATTGGAGGCCGAAGTTAGCGCTCCTTTTGTAGTAAGCGCCGTTAAATTATCATTTGGATAAGGACGGCAACATAGATTTTTATGACCCGAATCATTTGGACTAAATCCTACATCACCCACTTCCGGAAATAAGGTCACAGGGAATAGAGGCGCAGCAACTCCCAAAACAGGATAAGGCATCAATTGCCCATTTCCAATAGTCAACAAGGAACAGAAATAAGGGAAATCGCTTAAAGTAGGAGGATGGATTCCTTCACACAAACGATCTAAATCGATAGTAAAGGGAACTGTAACTTCATAAGCAAGACTCCCATTGATCAAAGTTGACGTTACGTTATAATAATTTAGAGGACCAATGAGTGACACATCGTAGTCTCCCCAAGTCGCAGAAACAAAAAGTGGGGGATAAATCCTTAGATCGCTTTCGGCCATTCTAACGGAAAGCGTGATCAACAATTGGTTGTCCGGTAGGATCTCAACGCAGGGAATGTCACCGACTGTTCCCATAGTATTGTTCCAGTTCACCTTTGAAATTCGCGGACAATTGACGGGATCTCCTTGAGCAGTTAGAGACGATGGGACACAAGTACAGAATAGGTTAAATGTAAATAAGAGTTGTCTTACAAATCGCTTCCTACTTTTTGTTTTAGCAAGGTGATTTACCCCCTAAGCTTACAACTATGAGGGCTTATCCACCTATTATTGAAATGATTTACACATTTTAGTTTTCCTTCGGCTTGCAATGCAATGAAAGTAAATGTCCGAAGTAATGTTTACCGTAATTGAGAGCTATGCGTTCTTTTTCTGCTTTGCTTCAATGCTCAAAGTGGCATGCGGCACTGCACGCAATCTTTCCTTTGAAATCAATTTGCCCGATACTCGGCAAATCCCGTAAACCTTATTCTGGATTCTAATTTTGGCATTTTCCAAATGTTGGATGTGTTTTTTCAAACGAGCTGCCAAAGTAGTCATTCTTTCATTTTCAGCAGTACCAATACCATCATCTAGGCCTTTGACTTTAGAATCTGGGTTATCAGCCATATCGGACAGCTGGCTAATGTAGAAGTTCAATTGCTTTCTAGCTTCAGCCAATTTGCCCTCGATCAATTGTTCAAATTCTGCTAATTCAATGTCGCTGTATCGGGTTTTTAATGCTTTCTCACTCATGATACTTAACTTTTTGATGTTTGTTTAAAAAATGAGCAATTGTGGTTTTAGATAGCCGGATAGATGTAGAAAAATTTAATCTGTTCTCGATTATTTCTGCAAAAATAAGGAAATTATCTTCAAAAGAAAAGAAAAAATTATTTGTTAGCGCCAGTTTAACAGGCTTTTAGGTCAATACTTTTCTCCTAGTCCTAACTCTTTTTGGCCACTATTAGTTTAATCCAAGCAGTACTTTCGCAAAAGGGGATGGGCTTCGTCCATGCCCAAATGCACTGCTCGATTCAAATCTTCACAAGCTTCTCTTTGCCAATTCAGAGCCTTAAAAGCTTTTCCTCTGGCCAGATAATAGGGTCCTCGTTCTTCAGCACTCAACTCAATGGCTCGATCAAAATCTGCTATAGCTGCCTGGTAATTCGCCATTTCTTGCTGTAACTGTCCACGTTTGAACCAGATTTCAGCAGAGTGGCGATGGTATTTCATCGCTGTATTCAAGACGGTAAACGCTGCTTTGTGTTGACCACAATTGCTTTTTAAATCTGCCTGATTTAAGTGCATCGTAAGCATCGTTGGATCCAGCCTTATGCCAAGGTCATAATCCTCCATCGCACCAAAAATATTGCCAGTTATGTATTTTAGAGTGGCCCGATTATTATACGCTGCAGCGTCTTCTGGTCTGATTTCCAGATATTTATTATAATCTTCCAAGGCCCGATCATACTTTTCCTGTTGCATGTAGACCGCTGCGCGCTGTCGGAAAGCAGGAGTAAAATTGGCATCCATTCGCAAGGTCTTATTAAAATCTGATAAGGCATTATCCAATTTACCACAATGCAAATGAGCATTTCCCCGATTGTAAAAAGCATCTACTGCATTGGGATCCATTTGAATGGTGATGCTAAAGTCCTTGATGGCAAGTCGATATCTTTGGGTATGGTACTTCGCCAACCCTCTACCGTTAAAGGCCGCTGCATTGGTACTGTTCTTGGCCAATATTCGATTGAAAACGAGCTCTGCTTCTCGGTATCTTTCCGCTTTCAATAAAGCGTCTGCACTGCTCATTTTCTCATGCTCAGTTTTCTGATGATGCTTTTGCAGTAGCTGTTGATAAGAATTGACCCGCCACAACTCATGATCTGCGTTTACCGAAGCAGTATATACTGTGGGGGCTTCCACTTCTCCCGCCCAGGAAAAAAAATGTTCCTTTTCCTCAATAAGTTGTCCCGATTTGGGTTGCCAATCCTCCTCCTTCGCTACCACTTCTTGATCGGAAGGTTGAGGAAGCACTTGATGCAAAACGGGATCGTTTGCCCGTTCTAGGGCATTATTGTAAATGGCCAGCCGAGCAATCGCTTTGGTGTTGCTGCCTCCTAAATCGATGGCTTTACTTTGATCACTAACCGCGCCACTATGATTGCCAAGCTGATGCTTGGCCGCAGCTCGGTTGCTGAAAGCCTCCACCAAATTGGAGTCTAATGCAATGGCTTGATTAAAATCATCTATTGCATCTTCAAAACTTTGCAGCACCAAAGCTGCCCTGCCTCTCTTATTCCAAAAATATGCATCACTGGGGTGCAAAGCAACGGCTTGGTTTAAGTTCTCCAATGCTTCCTGGTTTTTCCCTAAGTCTAGTAAAACACTACCCAAACAGTAAAACGCATGGCCGTTTTCAAAGTCAAGGCGGCTGGCTTCGGTAGCATCAGCAAGTGCTCCATCCAAATCTCCCAGACCTTTTCGATAAAAGGCGCGATTGGTGTAAGTGTAAGTATTGGCTTGCAATTCAATTGCTCGGCCATAATCTGCTGATGCCAACCGACGGTCTCCCAGGTTGGCATAGGCATTTGCTCGGTTATTGTAAGTTCGTACATCCTCTGGCTGTATTTCCAAAGCGCGATTGTACCAATTGATCGACTCTACAAAATTACCTTCCGCAAAATGGACATCTCCAACCCCCACAAGTGCTTCTACGTCGTTTGAGTTTT
>JBCCSR010000081.1:0-10980 GCA_039199865.1 Bacteroidota bacterium | reverse complement strand
TTTTCAGAATGGAAGTAAATTGGGTTACTTCATGTTTTCACAGCGGAAACAATTCATTACGGGAGCCATTGTTTCAAGTGCAGAAACGTACGAAATTCAGCCACTGGGAGATGGCATTCATCTCATCGAAGAGAAACCAAAAGAGGATTATGAAATCGATGGAGACAAAATTGAAGAATGCGATACGGAGGAAGTGGTACGCGATGAACTACCCACCTTCACTGGTAGAAGTCTACCGCCGCTTTGTGGAGATAACTCTATTTTGAAACTAGTGGTTTGTTACACGCCCAACTTTGCCAGCAACAACTATGCTAACCAAGCTGGCGTCAATGGTTTTTTGGTCAACTTGGTAGAATCACTCAATGAAGTATACATTGCTAGTGACATCTCCGTACGGGTCCGACTGGTTTTTACCTATCAAGCCTTTTTCAACAGCTTTGGAAATAAGGATGATGACGAGAGAGAATTTGTGCTCAATGGTTCTTCCATCTCCCCAGTTGCGGCAGGACCTTTCGACGAAGTATTCCACTACATTGACATTTACAGAGCAGATGTGGCCATACTCATTACAGATATCAGATATGGTGGTAGAGCAGAGCGTGGGGCAAATATGGGCATCTATGGCACGCCTTCCGCAGCTTCTAATTACGGCGTTGCACACGAAATAGGACATATGTTTGAGCTCAATCATTCAGATGGCCATGTGGGAACGACACCTGGTCCTGGTCCCGGTGGTAGAGTGGCCAGAACCGTGATGTTTCCAAATGGTGAAGTGCCCAATAGTACCCGAGAACCCCTCCACGCCGATCCCGCACTGACTTTTAGTACGGGAGATCCAGCGGGGGATGATGATCCTGGCGCACGAGATTTTGTGAATTCCAATAAAGACAATGTCATTACTTACGATGATTATGAGACGGCTACGGTTGGAAATTTTGGATTTACGGGAGATCAAATGTCCAATCTTTTTGCCAAACAAGAAATCAGTATTGAATTGTTTACTGCCGATTCGGGTTCTCGTGGCATCTTCCAAGCCGGTGAGCAAATTATCGCAGGAGAAGATACCGATTTTCTCAATGGCAGCGATATTGTTTTGCGCATCAATGATTGTGAAAAGAGTGCTGGATTCCGCTCTAAAAAGTCCACCACCAACAAATCCCTGGCGATCGGAGGGCACGATCAAATCCAGATTTATCCCAACCCAACTAAGGATCAAGTCATAATCGATTTTATTTTGGGCCACCGAGATTTGGTCACGATTCAATTGATCAATTCAAATGGGCAAATTGTAAAATCCTTGATCAATGCCCAGCGTATGGACGCAGGCGAACATCATGTTCATGCCAAAGTCAATGATTTGGCGGCAGGTATTTATTTTATTCAATTTCAAACGGATCATCATTCTGAAACTTATCGTCTGGTGATTACGAAATAACAATAACCAACAAATAAGCACCAATAAGTGTAGATAGCTAAAGCATTATTTAGCCTGTAGTCCTTGTGTGAGGAAAGATCCTTGGATCACCTTACATGGGGACTTACACTTTTAAAACATTTTCTCCAGATGATCCAACAAGGTAAGCCACAACCAAAGGTGCCCCAATAATTTTTAACTTGCTTTGCAAAGTTTAGCTCAGCATATGCCGCTCCTATTTCCTCGCAAGTTCTTCTCAAAATGTTGTCCCCAAAAGTAGTCCCTCAACCGTTGCCCCTTCTAAAAGCTAACGCAAACAATCCTTTTCTCTGGCTGCTCTCGATGACTTGCCAAGGTCTGTTTATTTGCTCCTGAATGAGCAGAACCTAATTTAAAATGTCGTCACTTGAGCAAATCGTGAAAAGTAAATCAGAGTTGCCAATTACTTTTATCAAATTGGTTGCAATGAAACAGTAGAAATAGCCTTATCTTTTTATTGTCTAGCAGTCCAAATGCCTGCGCTACTACTTTCCTTTTGACGGGAGATCAAACAAAAACAAAACCTTATGATGAAAGGAAAAACATTTACAATTGTCCTGTTATTCACCATTTGCCATTTTTGCACCGCGCAAAATATTCCAATTCTCAACTACTCCATCAATAATTTTGGACAAGTTCAACTGGAAATTGCCGCACAGGCAGATCAATATTATTTGTTGACAGCTCAGCACCAGCCCAATTTTAATTTCGAGTCAATCACTTCGATTACTATGGGTGTCGATGGCAATTTGTTAATTTCCGAGCCCCTTGCTGCTTTTCCTTTGCAAAACTACCAAATCACCGCACACTCGATTGCCAATCCGGATGATACGGATGGGGACGGAGTGGATGATATCACGGAGTACAACAACATGCCTACCCAAGCTCCCCTCAATTTTGGCAATCCAGTTGCCTTGATCGATGGGGCAACTTCTATTGACAACTACGCTACCTTTTCCGACTTGGCCGTAATAGAAGATGACATTCCCTGGGCACCTTTCCTCAATAACCAACAATTTGTAAAATTTGCCATTCTCAACCAGGATACAGACAAAGCAGAAGTCTATTACATCAATAGTAAAACTCATGCCATCCACGCCAGCTTCCTGGGTATCATCAACACGACCGGTGCAGATGTGGTTACTGGCGAGATTGTCTTCAATCCCAATGAAATCCTTCCCAACGGTGCCATTGGTAGTTATACCTTCAACTATTCTTTTGGCAATGCTTATCCTTTTGAGCATACGCGCAGAACTTTTGAGCTTCTGGCGGCCAGTATGCCCTATCTACAAAACAACCTACGACATTTTATCGGAGATAATGGAGAATCGGTCTATCAAAATACTTACCAGTCAGCGTATGAAGGCTCCAGATTAGAAGTCGTTCTAGAATCTGAACTCTTTGCGGATGTAGATTTCCTACCCTTCAATCAAACGGAAAGCTTTGGATTTTTTAGAGCGATGGCATTGGATGAAAATCCGGGTTCAAGAGACATTGTTTTGTACGATGCGCTACCCAATTCTCTACCCAGAGTAGGCGGGATCATTACTTCGGTCATCCAAACGCCTTTGTCTCACGTCAACCTCAGAGCCATTCAAGACAATGTACCCAACGCCTACATCAAAAATCCATTGGAAATCGATTCCATTGCCAACTTACTGGGAAAGTATGTTTATTATAAAGTCGAACAAGATCGATACACCATTAGAGAAGCTAGCTTAGATGAGGTCAATGCCTGGTACGAAAACCTTCGACCAACAGAGGAACAAATCCCACTTCGCAATTTGAGTCAAACAAGTATTCTTCCCCTAGACTCCATCGAGTTTTCCATGTCAGATGCCTTTGGGGCCAAGTGCTCCAATGTAGCTACCATGCGGAAATTTGGTTTTCCGGAAGGCACCATCCCCAATGGTTTTGGTATACCATTCTACTTCTACGATGAATTCATGAAATACAATAATTTTTATGAGGAAGTAGAAGACATGATCTCCGATCCAGACTTCATCAATGATCTGGAGACGCGAATCGATATGCTCAAAGATTTTAGAAAAGAAATCAAAGAGGCCGATATGCCACCATGGATGCTGAACAAACTGCAAGTGATGCATGATGCTTTTCCGGCGGGCACTTCCGTCCGATGTCGATCGAGTACCAATAATGAAGATCTCCCAGGATTTAGTGGCGCAGGATTGTATACTTCAAAAACCCAACATCCGATCGAAGGACACATCTCCAAATCCATCAAACAGGTCTACGCCAGTATGTGGAATTTCAGGGCTTTCGACGAGCGGGATTTCTATCGAGTCGATCACTTTGTTGCCGCAATGGGTGTCTTGTGTCATCCCAACTTTGAGGATGAAAAATCAAATGGTGTTGGCGTCAGTATTGATCCGATTTATCAAACAGAAAATACCTTTTACCTCAACACCCAAGTGGGCGAATCCTTGATTACCAATCCCGATGCCAACACCATACCCGAGGAAATTTTACTCAATACAGATCCAAGTGAAGGGTATACCGTTTTGCGAGAATCCAACTTGGTCCCCACCGGAGAGCTGGTCATGGGAGAAAGCTATCTGAATTTGATGAGAGACTACCTCAAAGTCATTCACGATGAATTTGCCATTCTCTACGATGTAGTTGGTGCCGAAGGCTTTGGCATGGACATCGAATACAAAGTGACCAGTGAAGATCAATTGGTCATCAAACAAGCGCGACCCTGGGTTTCGTTTTGGGCCAATATCAAAGCGAATTTTGATCTAGCTGTCGTCGAGTTAATCAATCCCCAAAGCTCCTCTAGTCTTGGTGATACCGAAATCATCACGGTAAAAATTGCCAATCAAGGATTGAAAAAAATGAGCAATTTTGAGCTCTCTCTATTGATAGACGGTCAGCTCATCGAAACTTTATCCATTGATGAAGAGCTAGCGCCCCAAACCAGTGCAGAGTACCCATTTACACAAACTCAAGACTTTTCTGCAATTGGCGATTATGACATTAGTATTGTCGTTGCCCACCAAAATGATGGTTATGAGGCCAATGATACTTTAAATACCGTTTTGAGTAAATTGCATTTCCTCGAAGGGGGCATTGTTATTGAAAAAGTTGAAGCCAAATGTGGAGACGATGTAGAAGTAACAGCCAAAATAAGCAATTATGGCGAAGCTACTTTCTTTGATACGGCAGTCGAAGTACTTGCCAATGGCGCAGCCGTCGATACTATAATTCATAACTTCGCCATTCCCTATCTGGCTGAAGTAGAGATTACGCTTTCCATTACCGAAAACTTACAATCTATTGACAACGAAATCACCCTCAATTTACTAAGCGTCAACGGACAGACGGATGCCATTTCCGACAACAATACCGCGGTTTACATCAGTGATCTGGAATCCAGTCACGATGAGGTCACCTTCATTATCAATGCCGATAATTTCCCGCAGGAAACTTCCTGGCAATTGTACGATGAAATCGACAATGAGCTGATTGCATCGGGAAACTTGAACAATGGAGACGATGGCTTAAACGAGACCATTTGTGTCGACTACAATTCTTGTTTAAAACTATCAGTTTTTGATTCCTACGGAGATGGCATTTGTTGTTCTTACGGAATGGGGTATTTTTTGTTAGTGAGCGCAGGTGGTGATACACTAGTTTACAACGATGGTGATTTTGGAGGTGAGGCCGAGGCCATCTTCTGCCCGAACGGAATAGGATGTGCATTTACCACTGAAATTACTACCAGTAATGCTTCCAATCAAAATGCTTTAGATGGTAGCATCACAATCAATGCCACTGGGGGCATTTCACCTTTTCAGTACAGTATTGACGGAGGCCAATCTTTTTCCACCAACGGCTCGTTTTTCAATCTAGCTGCGGGAGAATATCAAGTGGTAATAGCAGATGCATCGGGAACTTGTACCAATGAGAAAACGGTAATCGTAGATTTCGAAATTGCAAGTAGTATCGGTACCATCACTGCTGAACCAGTCAAAGTATTTCCCAACCCCACGGAAGATCAATTGACAATAGCCATGGAGGAAGACACGTATTTATTTGGTTCCCTCAGAATTGAAATCTACGATGCGCTGGGCCGATTGATCCACGAAGAACTCATTTTCAGTTCGGGAAGCGATACCAAGGCCATCATATCAATGAAAAACTACCCCTCAGGTACTTACATGATCAAATGCATCAATCCAAATTTTGAACAGCACCTAAAGGTCGTCAAATGGTAGCTGTTTGAGCAGGTTTTGGCGATTGGATTGCTTGACCACTGAGTCAATCAATCCAATCGTTTCCTCCCTTTTTATGGGATGGCTAGGGAATTTGCTTTAAAGTTTCCAGTAGATAACCCCAGAATTTTTGTACCGAACTGATTTGTGCTTTCTCATCGGGAGAATGGGCGCCACGAATATTGGGACCAAAAGAGATCATTTCCATATCTGGGTAATGCGTTCCCAAGATCCCACACTCCAATCCCGCATGGCAAGCTTTCACTTGAGCGGACGCATTGAATCGTTCTTGATACAAAGTACTCATCAACTGAACAATTTGGGCACCTGGCTTGGGTTCCCATCCGGGATAATCTCCACTGGTGGTGACTTGGGCCCCCAACAAAGCAAAAGTACTGCTGATGGCCGCAGCTTCATCCACTTTCTCACTATCTACGGAACTCCGCGTCAAACACAATATTTGATATTGCCCATTTTTCACCTCTACCCTAGCCAAATTATTGGAGGTTTGTACCAACTGATCGATATCTGGGCTCATCCGATAGATGCCGTTTGGACAGGCATAAATGACTTGGAGCAATTTTTTTTGGAAGGCCTGATCGAACACTTTGCTAAAGTCAGTCGTTGGTTCCACCAAAAGTTGACAATCCGCATCGGTGGTTCGATATTCTTGGTGAAAAATCGTTCTGATTTGTTCCATTAGCTGTTCAAACAATTCGACTTCGTTTTCCGCAATCGCCACCATGGCAAAACTCTCTCTAGGAATGGCATTGCGCAAGCCTCCTCCATCAATGGAATGAATCCGCAAGTTCAACTTTTGGTCCAAACGGTACAAACAGCGGTTCATCAACTTGTTGGCATTGCCGCGGCCCAGATGGATGTCCATACCGGAGTGTCCCCCCGTCAATCCCTTGAGACTGATGCGAAAGATCGTATACCCTGACGGAAGTAATTCTTCGGTGTAAGTTCCGGTTGCCGTCACATCAACACCTCCAGCACAGCCGATCGTCAATTCATCATCATCTTCCGTATCTAAATTCAACAATATCCGTCCATTCAATAAACCTCCTTTCAATGCCATGGCTCCCGTCATTCCGGTCTCTTCGTCAATGGTAAACAGGGCTTCCAAGGGGGGATGCGCAATGGTATCGGACTCTAGAATGGCCATGATCGTTGCCACTCCCAGCCCATTGTCTGCACCGAGGGTCGTCCCCTTTGCTTTGACCCAGTCTCCATCGACGTACATTTCGATGCCCTGCTCCTCGAAATTAAAGTCTGTCGTAGCATTTTTTTGGTGTACCATATCGAGATGACTCTGCATTACAATTGGAGTCCGATCTTCCATTCCCGGGCTTGCTGGCTTTCGGATAATGACATTTCCCGCTTCATCTACAAAAGTTTCCAAGCCAAGATTTTCGCCAAAGGCTTTCATAAAAGCAATGACTCGCTCTTCTTTCTTTGAGGGGCGTGGAACAGCATTTAATTTGGCGAAATTACTCCAAAGTACCCTGGGTTCGAGTGCGGCAACAGTAGTGGACATAGATAGTTTTATGATTATAAATTCTTCAAATAAATAGGCTTCGCTAAAATAGCATTAAATTCTAATTACAAGCCAATTGTGCAACAGCTAGATGTATTGGATTGTTTGCACTTAGAAATGATTAGTCCAATTCAAAAGCAATCAGATCGCCCGGAGCAATACCGTACTGATCACAATAACCAGCATTGACTTCAACGACATACAAAGCGGGGCCAGTCGAAAAAAGGGATTCCTCAGAAAGAGGTACGGTGTTTTTCTGAATGGAAACAATCTTTTTCTGATCATCGACGTAGAGGATATCCAGGGGAATATGCGTATTTCTCATATAAAAGGACTGTGTCTCCATTTGATCCATAATGAACAACATGCCCTGATTTTGCGCCATGTAGCGACGATGCATCAATCCTTGAGCCCTTTCGTATTCCGATTGAGCGACTTCGATATCAATAGCGGCGACCTCTGTCTGGCCATCTGCTTTTATAAATTGAAGATTTCCTTCCTTTTTGAAAGTGGGAGTTCTACTTGGATTGGCCTGTGCATTGGTAGAGCTGGAAGAGGATGGCTTGCTATTCATAGAAGAATTGTTAAACGGAATACTAGAGAAAATAAACGCCACAACTGCCAAGAGCAAAGCAGCTACTTTAAAAACAGTTTTCCAATTGGTCCCTTTTCGAGGTCTTTTTCTCTGCTGTCTTGCCGTTTCGTTGGGGACTAACTCGTTTTTCGTCGGCTTGCTTTTCTTTTTCATAAGGATAATGTTTTAGATTTGCTGTCCTATGGACAAAGATCTCAGTATTTTATTTTTGGCCTCTTGGTATCCCAATCGGATTGAGCCGCAAGATGGTAATTTCGTCCAGCGACACGCCGTAGCTGTAGCTCATTATTGCCAAGTCTCTTGCTTACACGTGCTTTCCACCGAGGATTCGACCAGTTTTACCATCGAAAAGAGGTGGCATGAGGGCGTTTTTGAAGTGACCGTTTACTACCCCAAAAGTCCGAAAATCTTGCCGTTTCTCAAGCTCCAAAGATATAAAAAAGCCCACAATCTTGGCTTCCAAGCGATATTAAAAGAGCGAACAAAAGTAGACCTCGTCCATTTAAACGTTCACTATCCTGCCGGTATTTTTGCTCAGCTATTAAAACGCAAATACAAAATCCCCTACATTATTACCGAGCACTGGACTGCTTTTTTGGACAGCAATCCAAATGGTTTTAGCGCTTTCCAGAAATATGTCATTCACCATACCAGTCGGCAAGCCTCGGCCATCTGCCCCGTCTCAATTGATCTGGCCAATGCACTGAAAAAACACGGCATCAAAGGCCATTATAAAGTCATTCCCAACGTGGTCGATACGGATCTTTTCCAGATTCAACAAGAAGAAAGTACCAACAAGCTCGTCAAAATTCTACATGTATCAACCCTTTACGATCCCCACAAAAACATCAGGGGTATCCTCAATACAGTCCATAAACTCAGCCAGATGCGCCGGGATTTTATCGTGCATTTAGTGGGCAATGGCTATGTCGAACAACATCGATCTTATGCTCAACAATTGGGCATTCCCGAGTCTGTCCTTCGCATCCAGGGAGAAACCCCCAATGAAGAAGTCGCAAAAATGATGCAAGAACAGGATTTATTCTTACTCTTTTCTCATTACGAAAATCTACCTTGCGTCATTATTGAAGCATTGGCTTCCGGCATGCCCGTAATTGCCTCGGATGTTGGAGGCATCTCGGAAATGATTGACAAAAGCAATGGTTTGTTGGTCAAAGCGGGGGATGAAGAACAATTGCTCAAAACACTCCATCAGATGCTCGATCAGCTTCCCGACTATTCCCCAAAGGACATTCGGGAAGCGGCCGTTCAGCGTTACAGTTATCAGCAAGTAGGGAGGCAATTTTTAGAAATTTATCATGAGGTCATCAACTAATGTCAGGATTTACCATTTTCCACCATACCAACTGGTCCGCTGTGCCAATCCCTCTGGGAGAAGGAAGGCATTTTCACTTTGTGGATGAAGGCCGCAATAAGCATTTTCACTTTCATTACCACGGCCATCATCGTTTCGCAAAAGACAATGCTTTTGTGGAAACGGACCGTTACATTCTGGGGATTGATGGCGTTTTGCTCAATTTACAAGACCTAAAAGTAAAAACGGGAATCCATCAACTCGACCGAATTCTGATTCAGTTGTACCAAAGTTATCAGGAAGAGCTGCCCCAATATTTACGGGGCGAATTTGTGGGTTTTCTTTTCGATAAAAACAACCAGCGCCTCTTTTTTTATGGCAACCAAACGGCGACGCGAAAAGCATTTTATACCCAAATAGAAAATGCCCTTTGTATCGCTCCAAAGCTCGGCAGCCTGGTTGCCCTTCAACAAGCCATTGGTAAAAAAAACCAACTCAACCACCGTGCTGCCTATGCCCTACTCAGCTACGGCGCCACCCTAGATCGACAGACACTTGTCGATTCAGTTTATCGGATGAGAGCCGGAGAATGGCTCCAGGCCAGCAACAACCAAATACAGCTCAATAGCTACATTGACTACAACAATGTAGTAATCTCCAAAAGCCGCAAAAGTGAATTGATTGACCAACTCGATCATTGGTTTACCCAAGCCATTTATCGCGAGTATCAAAAAGATGTGGAATATGGCTATCAGCATCTGGCGACCTTAAGTGGAGGACTCGACTCAAGGATGAATGTCATGTTGGCTGCCAAACAAGGATTTCACGGCACCCATTTTTGTTTTTCCCAAAGTGACTATCCCGATGAGCATATTGCAAGACAGATCAGTCAACATCTCAAAAGTAATTTTCATTTCATCCCACTTGATGAAGTTCCACAAGTTTATGATCTGACGGAAAATGTAGACCTCTACGACGGAACCCTCTTCTATTTAAGTTCTGCCCATTTTAATCATGCCCTCAAACAATTGGATCTCGATTCCTTTGGACTGATACATACGGGGATGATTGGAGATGGCATTTTGGGTGGTTTGTTGAGCAGCCCACAGCTCAATCCCCCCAATGTTCGCCAGAAACTATTGTCCCATTTACTCTTTCCGAAAATTGAAAAAGAAGTTACCGAATTGGCTAAATCTTATTCCTGTGAAGATAGTTTTCACTTGTACAATCGGGTGTTTAACCTCACCAATTCCAGTGCTTTCGTCTGCGAGCAACATAGCTATTTGGTTTCGCCTTTTATGTATCCAGAGTTTATTCAACTGTGCTTATCCATTCCTCCCCAAATGAAATACAGGGAAAAAATTTATTTGGAATGGATCAACAAAATTCATCCCGATCTCAATCGCTTTGTATGGGAGAAAACGGGATTCCGTCCTAGTCATCATTGGAAAACGCAATTGAGTCGATTGACCCAAAAAATCCGACACCTTACCTTTCATCGATTGGGTCAGGAAAATCGTTTGAGTATGACTCCTTATGATTATTGGTATCGAAACGACGAGCGTTTTCAAACATTTTATCAAGAACAATTAAAACGGCAACTTCCATTGCTCTCCGATCATCTCGAATTGCAAAAGGATGTACAAAACTTATTCGACCAAGGCAATGCCATTGAAAAATCAATGGCACTGAGCTTACTCATTGCCGTCAAAAAATATCAGTTGAGCTGTTGAAAGTACTGGAGTTCATACAATCTTTTGGCCAACGAAAAGGTGC
This sequence comes from Bacteroidota bacterium, assembly GCA_039199865.1. GTDB lineage: Bacteria > Bacteroidota > Bacteroidia > Chitinophagales > Saprospiraceae > JALZUU01. The sequence continues at coordinate 66 of JBCCSR010000081.1, read as the reverse complement.
TTACGTTTTATTGGCTAGCTTGATCGGTAAAGCCGCCAACTTTATGGTCGCCATCGCTGTGATTCG